>MWMI01000003.1 GCA_003568775.1 Candidatus Nanoclepta minutus
TATCAATAGCCAGAAGAGTAAATGCAAACGTAGTAATTCATGGACATACGCATCTTCCAAGATTTCTGTATGAAGATGGGATATATATAATAAATCCGGGAAGTGCTACTGGAGTTAAATCTGGAGAAATAAAAGAGACGATTAAATCCATTTCTATACTAGAGATATCGGAGAGCTTAAAGGTAAGACTGTAAGGGATTTGTTAAATTCTTTAAACTTAGACTGGGCTAGGCATGTTGTAATAAGAAATGGAGAAATAGTTACGGAAGATGAAAAAATAAATGACGGAGATTATATAAAGATTTTAGATGCTGTTTCTGGTGGTTGAAGCGGGCCCGAGGGGATTTGAACCCCCGACCTACGGCTTAGAAGGCCGTCGCTCTATCCAAGCTGAGCTACGGGCCCATTTACATATTTTTTATATCAATATTAAAAGCCTTTTCAAAATTCCTTACTATCACATTTATTAACTCTTCAATTTCTATATTCCTTATCTTACTAATTCTTTCTAGTCCATACATTATTTTCCATGAATTATTGTTCCTTCTTTCTATAGGATCTAGAAATGGTGCATCAGTTTCTGTTAATAAAAGGTCTAACGGTGTTTCTTTTGCTATTTCTTGTAAAGTTTTATCTTTATAGACGAATGCCGGTATAGAAATGTAGAAACCTTTATCGATAGCTTTTTTTAGATGTTCCTTATTCCAAAAGGAATGTAAGATTTTTTTACAGTTGTAGGATTCGGATATTTCTATTGTTTCTAGTTCAGCATTCCTAGAGTGTAGTATAACAGGTTTTCTAATTTTTTCCGCTAATTTTAGGAAATTTTCTAACCAAATTTCTTGCCTTTTTATTAGTTTATCATCTTTTATCCAATAAAAATCTAACCCAATTTCTCCTATTGCTAAGAATTTACTATCTTGAACTTTTTCAATGAAATCTATCTCTTTCTCTAAATATTCATCATCTTCCTTAACAAGGTCTGTTGGGTGATATCCTAGTGCATAATATACGATATCGTACCTTTTAGATTCTTCTATTACTTTCCTATTACTTTCCCTATTTATACCGTTCTCTAATATTATTTTTACGTTCTTTTCTAAGTTTTCCTTAATTTTTTCATCTATATTATCATAGAAGAATAGATGGGAGTGAGTGTCTATTAGCATCAATTCTATATAAAACCTTAACATTAATATATTTCTATGACATTCGATGTCTGGACTGAGAAATATAGACCAAAGGTTTTATCGGAAATAGTGGGTCAGGAGGAGATAGTAAGACATTTAAAGTCTTTTGTCGAGAACAAAAACTTACCGCATCTCTTATTCACCGGTCCACCAGGTGTTGGAAAAACTACAGCAGCTCTCGCATTGGCGAGAGAGTTATATGGGGATGAGAATTGGAGAGTAAACTTTTTAGAGCTAAATGCATCAGTATCTAAGAATACACCAATTTTAGTGAGGATTGATGGGAAGGTTTTAAGAACAACATTTGAAGAATTAGATAGAATATATTTTAATAGGGGTGATGTTCAAAGCATAGATGGTGGAGAATATGTAGAAGTTAACAACTTGGAGGTTCTTACTATTAATAAAGATTTAAAGATAAATTGGGCTAAGGCAAAGTATTTAATAAGGCATAAAGTAGGTAAGATACTAAGAATAAGAGTAGATGGTGGAATATTGGAATTAACAGGAAATCATTCCGTTATGGTTTTAGATAAGGAGGGAAATATTGTAGCTAAGCATGCAAAGGATTTAAGGGAAGGAGAGTATTTAATAAGTTTTGTTACAAATTTAAATGGTAATAAGACTGAAATAGATGTAGAAGGAGAGCTATATAATGTAAATTCTAGAACTGTAGTTTTGCAGAAAATGAAATTGGATGAAGAGTTGGCATGGGCAATGGGTTTGTTCTTGGCTGAAGGTTCTATTGGACTTAAAGAATATACTTCTGGACAATTAATTTATACAGTGGCTTATCCAAAAGAGATAAAATATATTGAGAAGATTAAGGAGTTGGCAGAGAGATGTAGTATACCCTATTATATTAATCTCACTTCTTCAGGATTTAATAGAAATAGATTTTCCGCAATTCAAATAAGATTACTATCTACACAATTAGTAAGAGCTTTTAGAAAATGGTTTTATAATGGTGATAGAAAGAATGCTCATACTAAGAAGGTACCAGGTTTTATTTATGAAGCTCCAATAAAAGTTAGATTGGCATTTTTAAAAGGTATGGCTGACGGGGATGGTAGTGGAGAATGGGAGGAGGTGATAAGAATATCTTCAAGTTCAAAGAACTTATTGATAGATTTAGCATGGTTGGGAAGAATCTCTGGTATAGAAACATCTGTATTTAATGGAGAGGTAAGATTAATATGGAAAGATAGTATGAAATATAAAAAGTCTGATCTATTACCTGCAAAACCATTTATAGATCTCTTTGAAAAAATATCTTCTAAAATAAAGATAAACTGGAGATATATTTTGAGACATCAAATATACGAAAATAAAGATAAGGTATCTAAGGATAAAATATTATATGTTTTAAAGAATGTAGATATCAATAGGCTAACTAAGGAAGAGAAGGAAAGATATTATAAGTTATTAACCTTAGCTAAATCAGATTTATACGTGGCTAAAATAAAGAGGATTGAGGTAATAGATTATAATGATTATGTCTATGATATCTCAGTTCCTGGAAATGAGATGTTCTTTGCAGGAGAGATACCAGTATTATTGCATAACTCAGACGAACGCGGTATAGACGTTATAAGGGAAAAGGTAAAGGAGTTTGCTAGAACAAAACCGATAGGAGATGTTCCTTTTAAGATTATCTTCTTAGATGAAGCAGATGCAATGACAAGGGATGCTCAACAGGCTTTAAGAAGGATAATGGAGCAATATGCTGCAGTTACTAGGTTTATACTTTCCTGTAATTATTCTTCAAAAATTATTGAACCTATTCAGTCAAGAACTGTAGTATTTAGGTTTAAACCACTCTCTAAGGAAAATGTATTTAACTTGTTAAGGAGGATAGCGGAGGGTGAGGGATTAAATATAGATGATGAGGCATTAGAAGCTTTATATTATGTTTCAGAAGGTGATATGAGGAAAGCTATAAACTTATTACAAGCAGCTTCTTTATATAGCAAGAATGTAACTGCAGATATAATATATGAGGCAGCCTCTGTAGCTAAACCAAAAGAATTACAGGAAATACTAAACTTAGCTTATTCTGGTAAATTCGTTGAGGCTAGAGAAAAGTTAATTGATATAATGATAAAGTATGGTCTAGCTGGAGAAGATCTAATAAAGTATATTTCTAAGGAAATAAATAATATGAATATACCTGAAAAGGAAAAGTTAGAGATCTTGTACTATGCTGGGGAAGTTGAATTTAGGTTAATGGAAGGGGGAAACCCCATTGTTCAGCTAGGAGCTCTCTTAGCCTATTTAGGACTTAAAGGACTTAAAAAATGATAGATATCACGAAGATCCCAAGGTTAGTAATTTGGGTAGGTATTTCAATCTTTGTAATATTTTTAATATATTTAGGCTACAATTTCCTCCAGTATAATGTTATGAAGCCTTATGAGAGGTATTTCGTTGCAGATTGTTATTATAACGATAATAGTTCTCTTATAATAATTACTGCGAAAAGAGATATATCAAATGTAAATATTACTGATTTGGACTATTCAAGTTACTGTTTTATCAAACAATTAAGCAAAGATTCTATGGATGCCTGTAGGATAAGTAATAGAGAAGAAGGTGGGAAGGTCTTAGTTAAGGTAACCTTCTCATCCGATAATTTTACTTATTCCGCAATAGTTCCTTGTAGGGTTGAGGAGAAGAAAGGTTTATTAAGCTGGTTATTAGGTAAATAATGCTTTGGGTTAGAAAATACGCGCCGAAGAATTCTTACGAGATAATAAATCAATCGGATGCTATTAAAAAAATAAAGGATTTTATACTAAATTATAGAAAATACGAGAAGAAAGCATTACTTTTGTGGGGACCACCAGGAGTTGGAAAGACATGTTCTGTATATGCTATAGCAAGGGAGTTTGGATATGAGGTAGTAGAGCTTAATGCATCCGATGTTAGGGCTGCAAGAAACATACATGAAAAATTAGATGAGGCTATAAAAGGTAAACCATTCTTCCATAAGGGTAGAATAATATTTATAGATGAAGTCGATGGTTTGGCTGGTAAGTATGATAGAGGCGGAGCATCCGCAATTGTAAACATAATAAAAGAATCTATCTGGCCAGTAATATTAGCAGCTAATGATCCTTGGGATCCAAACTTAAGGAAAATTAGGGAAGTCTGTGAGTTAGTCAAATTTAAGGAACTGTCTAATACAGAAATTTTTAAAGCATTAAAGAAAATAGCATCTGCAGAAAAACTTGAGGTAGACGATAAGGTACTTTGGAATTTGGCTGAAAGATCACAGGGAGATCTTAGAAGTGCTATTAACGATTTACAAACCTTATCTGGATTAAAAAGAAGGATTCTTATACAGGATTTAGCTATTTTGGGATATAGAGAGAGGGAGATAGAAATATTTAAAGCTCTTGGAGCAATGTTTAAGGCATCTACTTTATCTGCAGCTAAAAATGTATTTAATAATGTTGATATGGATCCTGAGGAAATAGAGGGCTGGATAGAAGAAAATATAGCTAATAAATATGAAGATATTAGGGACATATTCGAAGCATATGATTGGATGAGTAAGGCTAGGATATTTTATGGCAGGATTTATGTTAGACAGTATTGGGACCTCCTGAAGTACTATACAGCGATAATGTATGGAGGAGTAGCCCTAGCTAAAAGTAAACAATATGAAAAATTTACTAAGTTCAGGATGCCGAGCTATGTTAGGAGGCTCTCTAGGAGTAAGGATATAAGGGAGAGGTTAGAGAACTTATTGGGGGATTTAAGTAGGAAGGTTCATAGTTCTAAGAAGAGGGTGAGGGAGGTGTATATAAATATAGTTTATGGATTAATAGATAAGCATCCAGAAGTTGCTAAGAGTTATTTGAGGAATCTAGGATTAAAAGAAGAAGAAATAGACTTTATAATTCAGAATTTAAAGAGCTTATGAGGATACTAAATAAAAAAGAGTTGGATAGAATAATGAAGATATTGAAGGATTATTATAAAATGAGAGAGATACCACTTAATTTGAAAGATTTTATTTTTGTGATCAATAAAGATAATAAGATATTTATTTTTAGGAAAGAAGTCCAAAATTTTTTGAAGAAAGTAAAGGTTGATCCATCTAACAATGGTCTATATATTTTGAAAATTGAAGATGATGGAATAAGGTTTAGTATAGAAGGATCACAGATCTTCGGCCCGTATGCAGAAGGAAAGGTTATTGAAGTTGATTTAGAAGAGGTTTTTCGCTCTTCTGAATCGGAAAGGAGAGTTGAGTTAAGTCTCGAAGAGGGTTTCTATATAGCTAAGAGGGGGAACGATTTTGGTGGCAGTGTAAAGATAAAGAAAAATAAAATGAAAGATTTTATACCTAAAGACAGGAAGATCTATACCTGAGGAACTTGTAGGAAGGTGGGTAGGACTTGTTCAAAGAATATACCCGTTATTATGTATAGGCCTAAACCGATCCATAGTAATAAGGTAAAATCTATGAATATACCAAGCTTTGACCCTCCATCTATGTTTTTTAATGTTAGGGCAATCATAAACGCTTGAAATATTGTTAAAATCTTTACTATCAGGGAAATAACGTTGATATCTATATTTAATTGGAAGAGGGGTATTCCTAGCATTCCAGTAATTTCTGCAGATACTAAAGTTGCTAAGCTTTCAAATAAGGTTTTCATAACGCTTACTATGTATACGGTTACGAATAGTACCATAGAGAATGCTATGAACCCACCATAGAAGAAACCTCTAGCACCAGAAACGAACCTATCTTTCATGCTTCTTAGTTCGATTATTGATAATAGAATATCGTATAACCTTTTGCTAGCCTTTTCTATATCCCCACCAGCTTCCAACATTTTATAGAATGGTTGGGTTATCTTCTGTATGAGATTGCTCCCTATCTCTACAATGAAATAGTACCAGGATTCCTTGTAGTTTCTAGTTATAGTTATCCTATTATATAGCCTATTTACGTTTTCGTTTAATTCACCAAAATCATGTATTCTAGCACTTTCTAATATCTTTACTTGGTTGTTTCCAAAGACGGAGGATAGTCCTACAATAGTATTGAAGAAGCCCGAAAATTTCTCTTCCTTTTTCTTTAATAGCTTTTCCAATATGTTAATTCTATAGCTTATATATAATAGTGGTACTGATGCTATTGAAGAGCTAATGAAGGGGTCTTGCCATATTCTGAATGATAATGAAAATATTAGCATGAATAGAGATAAGGATAGGATGAATAGATTAAAGAGTCTCTTATATTCGTCAGGTTTATCCTTTGTGGATACCCATAGATAATCTTCGGGTAAGGCGTATCTAGATAGGGAATATATTAGCACGTTAGTTGATATTAGGGCTACTAAAAAGAATACAAAAGCTTTAACTACGTCTATAGCCATTAACAGTGGTAATATTAATAGTATTACAAAGGTAAATGCTAATGAGGTAAGAATAGACATGCCCAATTCTTGTAAAGTTCTCACATTTTCCAAACCTTTTTTATAGTTTGTTTGATAGGTTTCTATTACTTTCTTGTGTTCTCTCTCCAAGAAGTCTGTAAGTTCTTCTCCTATCTCTATGGAAGTCGCTAACCTCTCTATAAACCCTTTGAATTCGGAGTTTACAACGTAAGGTAGGATATACCTAATAGCCTCCGGTATTGTGAAGTTATATCTGTTTGAAAGGTAAAGTATCCTCTTGAATATCTTTGAGATCTCCTTGTATTCCTCAGCTTCGGAAGCCAATTCGAATAATCTCTTCATGTTCGTTGTGGCAAAGGTTAGAGAATACATATATGCAAGGAAATACTGAAGGTCCTTATCTAATAGGTATTTTATCTTATAATAGTTAAGTACTATTATCTGAATAGCTATAAGGATGTAGACTGATAAGAGGAGTATGATGAATTCTGTAGATAGATTTGGGAACAATGCTGAGAAAATAGACAGAGTTACTATGAATAAGATTGAGGTTATTAGTAGAGGTCTGAACGATTCCTTAAATACTGAGATAAGGGATTCAAGCATATTATCAAGTATGTTCTTTCTAACTTAAAATTTTAATAAACTTTCCTCTTTAATCATATATCCATGACTATTAATGCTAATGTGTATGACTGGGAATGTAAGGTTATAAGAACTATAGAGCTACCCGAACATTTTCAAGAAGAAGTTAGGGTAGATATAATAAGGAAAGTAACCTAT
This sequence comes from Candidatus Nanoclepta minutus, assembly GCA_003568775.1. Classification (GTDB taxonomy): domain Archaea; phylum Nanobdellota; class Nanobdellia; order Nanobdellales; family Nanobdellaceae; genus Nanoclepta; species Nanoclepta minutus. The sequence continues at coordinate 7,391 of MWMI01000003.1, forward strand.
TCTTATTGGTCTAATAGAAGACAGCCGTATGGTTCATATAAGTTCGCTGGAATGGAGGCATCCGCATGGACTAGTAAGAGGAGGAGGACTTATAGGACATCATATGGATTTGGAATTTCTAGGGTACCTAGATCCATTTTTTCTGGACATTGGGGATATTATTTTCTATGGTATGCTAGGATTGTCCCAAACGCCGTAAAAGGAAGGAGAGCTCATCCACCTAAACCTGAAAAAATCTGGAGGGTAAAAGTAAATAAAAAGGAAAAGAAAAAGGCAATAAGATCAGCAATTGCAGCTTCTATTAAAGAGGAAATGATAAAAAATAGATATCCTAAATTGTTTAAATATATAAAACCTGTCATTGACAAATATAAACTTCCTTTAATTATTTCAGATTTAGAAAAGGTTAAGAAGACAAGAGAACTTAAGGATATTTTGTATAGTTTCGGTCTAAAGGAAACATTAGAATACATAAAGGAATTTAGAAGGAACAGGGCAGGTTCTGGTAAGAGGAGAGGAAGAAGGTTAGAGAGACATAGAGGTATCTTAGTCGTTGTTTCTTCAGATTTCAATAATTATAAATTAAAGTTAGAGGGAGTTGAGGTAGAGAAGGTAGATAGATTGGATATAGATAAGTTAGCACCTGGTGGAGAGCCAGGAAGGTTTATAATATGGAGCGATAAGGCCATAGAAGAATTAAACAATCTTTATATATAATGGAAGCAGAGAATATTCTAGTTAGGGCATTAGTTACAGAAAAAACCATTAGAATGGCAGAGAGGGACAATAAAGTAGCTTTTATTGTTAATAGAAATGCTAATAAGACTCAAATAAAGGAGGCAGTTGAAAAAATATTCAATGTAAAAGTTGAAAAAGTTAATACTTTAATACTTCCAAATGGGGAGAAGAAAGCATATGTTAAACTTAAGAAAGATTATAAGGCCACAGATGTTTTATCAAAACTTGGTCTAATGTAAAATGGGGGGAAATACTCTAATTCAACAGAGAAGGGGTAAGGGAAAGTCAGTATATAAGTTACCTAGTCATTTCACAAAATATAGGCTCATGTATAGAAGCTTAGATGAGAAAGAGATGAAAGGTTCTGTTAAAGGAAGAGTTGTTGATATATCGAAAGATAAGATACATTATGCGCCGATAATGTACGTCGAATACGAGGATGGAACTTCTGCCTACTTACCTGCTGTTGAAGGGATCTATGTTGGGAAAGAGGTTCATGCAGGTTTAAATTCGCCTTTAGAAATAGGAAACGTATTACCATTAAAGGCAATACCTGTCGGTACGCAGGTTTGTATGGTAGAGATAAACCCCGGGGATGGAGGAAAGATCGCTAGAGCATCGGGCACATATGCAGTTTTAATGCAGAAGACCGAAGATAAAGCCATCCTTAGCTTACCTTCTAAGAGGAACAAAGTAGTGAGCATATTTTCTAGGGCTATGATTGGTGTAGTTGCTGGTGGAGGTAGGAAGGATAAGCCATTCGTGAAGGCAGGTATTAAATACTATTACATGAAATCTCATCATAGATATTGGCCTATTGTAGCTGCAGTAGCTAAGAACGCGGCAGATCATCCGTTTGGAGGAAAACACAAGAGGAATAAGGGAAGTAAGACCCCATTACCTAAACATGGATATCCAATTAAGTATGGTCATTATGGATCTAGGAAGACGGGAAGAGGTAAGAAAGGCCAAATAGAAGATAGAAGGAATGATTAAAAATGGAGTGGTTAGTTCCATTAGAGGAGTATATAAAAGCAGGTGTTCATATAGGAACGAGAATAAAGACTAGGGATATGAAGAAATATATAGCAAAGGTAAGGAGGGACGGATTAGCAATAATCGATATAAATAAGACAGACGAAAGGCTGAGGATGGTTACAAGGTTCTTATCTAGATATGAACCATTAGAGATCTTAGTAGTTGGTAGAAGAGAAACTTCAAAGAGACCTCTACAAATGTTAAACAAATATACGGGAATAATAACTTATCCCGGTAGGTATCCACCTGGTCTATTAACTAACATAAGCTTATCCAACTTCTCCGATGTAGAGGTTGTAGTTGTTACGGATCCTATACTAGATAAGAACGCGCTGATAGACGCTTATAGGACTGGAAAGATTATAATAGGATTAGTTGATACTAACAATACTTTAAGATATATAGACCTTGCAATTCCATGTAATAACAGAGGGGCTAAGTCTTTGGCCCTTATCTATTATCTAATAACTAGGGAATATCTTAGGAATAGGGGAGTAATACCAAAGAAGGGAGAGCTAGATGTAGGTTACATAGCTTTTGCAGAGACAGAGAAGGAAGAAGAGGAGATATAAGTTTATATATTTGGATAAGCTAAGGAATTTATATGGTATTTAAACTTTTTAATTTTCTAAAAATAGGAAAAAAGAAGAAAAATAAGAAATCAGAGGAGGTTCCTTTGGATGTAAATCAAAGTATGCAATTTGTTAATAACCCCTATCAGTTCTATCAGAAAGATATTCAAGTATATTCTGATATCTCTTATATCCTTCAGGCTTTGAACAGTAAGATAGATGCTTTATCTGCTAAAATAGATAATATTTCACTTAGGTTGAATAACTTAGAACAAATGATATATAATATGTTATATAGGAGATAATGGATTTTTTTCAAAAGTACTTTATTGAACCGATAATAAACTTATCGGGATACAACATTGTAAATACGCTTTCTTATATTTTAATATATATCCTAGTCTTCTATATCTTTTATAAATATCTAATAAAGACTAAGAGAGTGATTTTAGATGAGTATTTTTTCTATAATCTGATGCTTTCAACCTATATAGTTTTGACCATAAGAGTTTGTATAGACTTAATGTTCTGTAATAGGATTATATTCTTTTATACCCCTATTTTACAATTTTGGATACTCCTCTTTTTCTTACCAACTATCTTATTATTTAGAGAGAGGAAAAGGCTTTTCTATCTCTATGTATTTTTATCAGTAGTTTTTACATTCCTATTTCTTAAGGGTATACCAAATTATTATATTTTATTACTGATCTTACTATTGATCCCTATAGTATATCTTATAAGAAAAAAGAGATATTATCTCCTACCGATTTTCTCTCAGTTATTAGATGGACTATTTGGTACGATAGGTTTATTCTTAGGTTTTTTACCAGAACATGTCATTCATAGGGCCATCATTTCCTCTTATGGTCTGTTAACAGGATCTATAATTTTCCTTTCTATCAAATTTCTAATCTTAATTCTTTTCATCTATGTAGTCAGGAATAGTAATTTAGATGAAGATATGAAGGATGTACTATACTTTGCAGTGTTTTACATAGGTTATTTAACGGGATTAAGGAACTCTCTGATAGTTAGTTATTATGAAGTATAGGGAAATATGGAAAGTTTATAGTAAAGTATTCGATCTTACTACCTTAAACGTACTTGAGGAGCTTAAGGAGGACAAGTTCATTCTTGAGGATTTAAGCATAGTATCTGAAGGTAAGGAAGCGGTTGTTTGTAGGTCTGGAGATAAGGCAATAAAGATTTACAAGATAATGAACATTAGTTATAAGAGGCAGATAAAGTATTTAGAGGCAGATCCAAGGATAAGGAGCTTTCCAAAGACACAGGTTGGGGTAATTTATACCTGGGTAAAGAAGGAATTTAAGAACCTTAGGAAGATGTTTAAGAGTCTAATTTCCGTACCAGCCCCCTATGTTTATAAGAAAAACGTTTTAGTTATGGAATTTATTGGAGATGAGGAACCTGCCCCACTTCTTCATGAGGTAATAGATAAATTGGAGGATAAAGAAAAAGTTTTCTTCGATATAGTTGAGGAATATAGGAAGATATATCATAAAGCAAGGTTGGTTCATGGAGATTTTTCAGAATACAATCTATTATATTATAAAGGGAAAATATATGTAATAGACGTTTCTCAATCAATACCAAATTATTCTCCTGCCGCATCTGAATATTTAGAAAAAGATATAGAGAATTTGCTATTTATAGGCAATAGACTTGGGGTCAAGCTAGATAAGTTAGAGCTAAAGAGAATGCTTAATATACTTTAGTAATATTTAAGATAATGGATAGTAAAAGGTTAGAACTTCAACTTCTAATTGAATCACTTGAAAAAATAGAAGGAAGAGGAACCCAACTCATTTCATATTATATACCTGCAGGATACGATTTAGCTAAAGTATTGGATCATCTTAGCTATGAATATTCGACAGCACAGAATATAAAAGATAAACATACCAGAAAAAACGTTACGGATGCACTAGCAAAGATAATAAACTATCTGAAAGGTTTAAAAAAAGTTCCAGAGAACGGTTTAGTTATATTCTGTGGTAATATAGGGGACTATGGAGAGAGTGATATAAAGATGTGGGTCTTAGAGCCACCTGAGCCCTTACAGATAAGGCTATATAGATGTGATTCAAAGTTCGTTTTAGATCCTCTTAAGGATTATTTAGAACCTAAACAGGTTTACGGTTTAATAGTTCTAGATAGAGGTGAGGCTACGATTGGTATACTGAAAGGAAATAGAATAATCGTCCTTGAGAATAAGGATTCATGGGTACCTGGAAAGTTTAGGGATGGTGGTCAGTCTGCCCTAAGGTTCCAGAGGATAATAGAACAAGAAGTACATGAATGGTTAAAGTATCTGGGAGAAAGGGCTAAAGAGCATTTTGATAAGTATAAAGATAGTTTAGTTGGGATCCTAGTAGGAGGCCCTGGTCCCCTAAAGGAGAAGTTCGTTGAGGGGGAATATTTACCTTATTATTTGAAGGATAAGGTGATTAAGATCGTTGATACAGGATATTCAAATGAGTATGGTTTGAAGGAGATGGTAGATAAAGCGAAAGATATACTAGAGAAGGCGGAGTATGTTAGGGAAGCTAACTTAGTTAGAGATTTTTTAGCTCTCATTAGTAAAGGATCTAACCTTGTTGTATATGGAGAAAACGATGTAAAAAGAGCCTTAGAGTATGGAGCAGCGGAAAAAGTCTTAATATCCGAGAAGATGAGGGATAAAATTTCTGAAATTTTGGAGATAGCTAAGAAGTCTGGGGCGGAAGTTGAAGTAATCTCTATGGATCATCCTGAAGGAGAACAGTTCAGTAACTTTGGCATAGCGGCCTTTCTAAGGTTTCCAATATACTAACATGTTCGAAGATATCTTAAAAAAGATAAAGCCCTCAGAAGAGGAAAGGAAGAGAGTTTATGAGATAATAAGAGAAATAGTTGAAAGATTAGAGAAGAGGGGATTGGAGGTATTTTTGGGTGGATCTTTTGCTAAGGATACATGGATTTCTAATAACTATGATATAGATCTGTTCATCCTGTTTAGAGATGGCGAAGGTATTTCTAAGAAGATAGAAGAAACATTAAAAGAAGAAAAAATGGATTATGCAAAAGTTAGAGGATCAAGAGACTACTTTAAAGTTTTCTATAGGGGTATGGAATTTGAATTAGTTCCAGCTTTGAAGATAGGTAAAGTTGAGGATGCAGAGAATGTTATAGACTTATCTCCCTTTCATGTTAGTTATGTAAGATCTAAAATAGAGGGGACTAACCTAGCTGATGAGATAAGGTTGCTGAAGGTCTTTATGAAGAACATCGGAACCTATGGTGCAGAATCATATGTAAGGGGGTTCTCGGGCTATGCAACGGAATTGCTCATATTATACTATAAGTCTTTCTATAATTTGATCTTAAATACCCAAGATTGGAGACCAAAAGTCTTTTTAGATATAGAAGGATACTATAACGATATAAGAAAAGCAATAAACGTTATGGGAAAGGACAAAACAAAGTCTCCTATAATAATTGTGGATCCAGTTTATCCTGTGAGGAATGCTACTTCCTCAGTTTCTGTGCATAAGTTTGCAGAATTTATATACTATTCAAGGATCTTATTAGAGGAGATGAGGAACGGTTTGGATGTTAGTAAATATTTTGAAATTAAGAAGAAAGTGGACATAAGTAAATACCTTGAATATGCTAAAAGGTATGGAGCAAATTTGTTATATATAGAAATAGAGGGTAAAGGAGGGAGTAAGGATATAAAGAACACTAAGGCCTTGAAGTTCTTTAAAAGGTTAGTAAAGGAGCTAGAAGTTAATAATTTCCCTATATTGAGGAAGTTCGTTATTTTTGATGAGAAAGTTATCGGTATAATATATGTTTATCTTGATAAATTATTAGAATATAGAAAAAAGGAAGGACCTTTAGTTTGGGATAAGGAAAGTTTTGAAAAGTTCTTGAAGAAACATAGGAATGAAGAAGTTTTCGTAGAAGAAGATGGTAGGGTTTATGCTATAATAAATAAAAAGGTAAAATCAGAAGAGATTTTAGAAGATATGCGTAATAAGTACTCAAATAGTATAGAAAAATTTTATTTCAAATTATATTAGATGGGGAATGTCTCTACAGGGGTTATCCCTATAGATAAACTCCTTGATGGGGGGTTAGAAGATGATATAATAACCGCCATTTATGGACCATCTTCCTCCGGAAAAACAAATATTGCAATAATATCTGCGATAAACATAATTCTATCAGGAAAAAAAGCAATTTACATGGATACTGAAGGGGGGTTATCATTTGAGAGAATAAGACAAATAGCTAAAAATAAGTTTGATGATGTCTTAAAAAATATTTATCTCTTTCAACCAGTAAATTTTCAGGAACAGAAGAGGGATATTTACAATATATATAAACATGTAAAGGAGAGAAAGGAGGAAATAGGGATAATTATAATAGATTCTATATCTATGCTTTATAGGTTGGAAAGGGGAGATCAGGAAGTTAGGGAAGTTAATATGGAGCTGGCTAAACAACTTCAGATATTAGCAGAAATTGCAAGAAGATATAAGATACCAGTTTTAGTAACAAACCAAGTTTATTCACCATTTGATGAGAGAGAAAAAATTGAAATTGTCGGTGGAGATCTAATAAGATATTGGTCAAAGTGCTTGATAGAATTAAGGGTTATTGGGGAAGGTGTAAGGGTTGCCTTATTGAGGAAGCATAGACATTTACCTGAAGGTAGAAGTGTAAAGTTTATTATAACAAACGATGGAATAGAAGAATATAAAGAAGAAAAAGAAGAATTATTTTAACCTTTTTAGTATATCTTCTGCTTCTTCTTCCGTTAGTTTATGAGTTTTCCATAAAAATATTTCTTCTCCTCCATATCTAGGAACGATATGGATATGAACATGTTCTATCTCTTGTCCTGCTATTTTTCCACAGTTATTGATTATATTATAGTTCTTACTCAATTTTTCTTCAACAATATTTAATACTCTCTTAAGGCTTTTCATTAATTCGGCTAGTTCTCCATCTGGGATTTCAGAGAGCGTTTTATAGTGTTTCTTAGGAACGAATAGGATATGCCCCCTTGATAAGGGGTTTATATCTAGGAATGCTATTGAAATGTCGTCCTCATATATTAAATAGGATTTTATTTCTTTTTTAGCAATTTTACAGAATATACAGTTCATTTAGTAGTTTTTATTTTTTCTCTTGTTTTTTCAGGCTTTTTTATACTATTTAATATATCTATTAACTTTTCTTTCAGTTCTTTTAATTGTAACTTTTTGTAGTTTTCTTTTTCAACTAATATACTACCACATTCTTTACATTGAAAATTATTTTCATATGCAGAATCAGTATCATAGCTTATTCCACATTCTAAGCAATAATAAATAGTATCTGGCATATTTTCCAACTCTGTATCAATCTCTGCTATTTCTTTATTAATTATTATTTCATAAACTTTTTTGATATCTGTTATTTTTACCTTCCATTTAAAATCAAGCTTTCCTTCTTTTAATGTAAATGCACCTATAGGAGCGACTATTCCTAATTCCTCCAATTTATATAATATCTTCCTTATTTCGTTTTCCTTTACCTTAATAGACTTCTTAATAGACTTCTCGCTTATTTCGTTATTGCTTACTATAGACTCTATTATCTTTTGTGTTGTGGGCTGGAGGATCCAGGTAGACATAGGATATATATAAGAGATTTCTGTATTTATAAAGGTTTTCCTCATTATTTATCATTATTGTTTTCATCTTTTGTTAATCCTTGTTAACTAAGCGTTAAAGGAAAATATTTTTAAGTTTTCCTTAGGTTAAGGATCTTTAACATGATGTTAAACTATCTGTGATATAGGAAGCTTGAAGCGTTTCTTTTTATTATGCTGTATAGAAAGGACTCAGGAACCTTCTTTATATCAGATATCAACTTATATAACTCATTTAGTTTTTTCGGATGGAGTAAGTTCCCTCTGTAAATGTATGGTCCATCGGACTCCGTTAATATATTATTTACGTTAACTTCTTCTATAATTTTTCTATGTTTTTCTTGAATTAAAGCAGCTACGTTAATTCCAATAAAATATCCGGATCCCTCAATTTCTTTTAAGAGATCTATAGGTCCAGTATACCAGTGGAAATATGCAGATTTAATATCATTCTTAATTAATATATTGAAACATTCTTTCCAGGCATTTGGAGAATGAAGGTTTATGCTTAGATCATACTCTTTTGCTATATTGATAAAGAAATCAAATATTTCTTTTTGTTTATCGAAGGTTTCTGGATGAAATTTTAGATCTAGTCCGATTTCTCCAATTATCCTTATATTATTTTCTTCTATAAGTTTCTTTATATACTCAAGATCGCTGCTTTTAATGTTTTTTATGTTCCATGGGTGTATTCCTACGCATGGTATAACCTCTTCAAACTTTAAGCTGAGCTTTATATTTTCTAGAGAAGACCTTAAATCTTCTGCTACTGAAATAAAGGTATATTTCTTTTCTCTTATTAAACTCATTAACTCATTTTCAGAAAATTCCGTTAAGTGTATATGGGCGTCTATATACATTATTAAGTTTCATTAACTATAGATACCTTTTTTATACTGCAGTTATTAAATAGTTCTATCTCCACAATGCCCTTATCTATACAAGGATTTAGATTAGATTCTACATAACAGGAGATGTTTGGATAAGTCCAATATTTTCCGGTTATTGTATCTCTATCAGAAAGACAGCTTCCCGTAAGATCATATGTATTGTTTAAGCTTAGACATAGAGCATTACATAGGTTTTTAGCATACTCTACATATGAGAAGACTTCCTTTTGAAAGTTTTCATTAGTATTCTCCCTATTTATAACTGGAAAAAAGATTAGAAGCGATACTATAGATAGAATTAAAACTAATAGTATAATCAGCCTTTTCATAAAAAATATTTTATGGTCTTTTTAGCTGATCTCTTATTTGTTTTATTTCTTCAATAGTTTCCTTTAGTTCCTTTGTAGATTCAGAAATTGCAGGAATCATCGTTCTTATTAATCTATGCAAAGCTTCTACCTCTACAGTGGCTTCTTTTATACCTTTATCGTATTCTTCTACTTTCTTTGCTAAGATATCATATAAGTTGTTTATTCTGCTATCTAGGCTATTTATCTTTTCATTAATCTTTGAGATCTCTAATTCTAGCTTCTCCTTCCAAACTTTTAACTCAGAAATCATGTTCTCAAAGTTTCCAAGTTTATCCTCTATAGCTTCCTCTATCAATCCATTAATATAAGACTCCCATTCTTCTTGCCTATATTCTTGTGGCTGGCTTTGTTGGAAATAGGGTTGTTGCGTGATCTGTTGAGGAGGTAAGGGATAGTACTGCTGCGTATACCTTATATCTGGTTGTATAGTCTGCTCGGGCGGTCTAGTACTTTCATAGAATGGTGGGGGCTGCAAATAATTATAATTACTTTGATTCTCTATTCTATATCCGAACTCTTCTTCTTTTTCATCTTCCTCTTTTATCTTTTTTATCTTCTTGAATGGATTTATCATTTTTATTAATATGTTTGATCTTCTTTATATACTTTTATCTTATCACCCTTAGAGCCCAATATCTCCTTAATTTTCTTCTCTATCAGCCTCTCGGCCTCTTTTTTTGTTAAATAAGAGAAAGGGTCTATTATATCTATATACTTTTCTAGAGATTTTACTTTTTCTATTGTAGCAAATAATGGCATCTGATCCTGAATTGCCCTTATTTTAATTTTTATGTCTTCTAATTGCTGTTTTATGCTTTTTAAGTCTTCATCTATTTTCTTTAATTTTTCTTCAATGATTTTTGTTTCATATTCACTTGTATTTCTTATAGACTCAACTATATTTTCTACTACAGATAACCTGTTCTCTAAAACCTTTAGGCTCTTTTCGGTATAGGAATCTATCATAAATAGATAATTTGTCCTTCTAATAATATAAACCCCAAATAGCTGTTTATTCTTTAATAAGGTAGAAAATACAAAAGATATATATCATGAGTTATGCTCCGTTTACATATAGTGTCGAGGTAGAAGATGGAGAAAAGATATTGAAGATAAATGCTATTAAATATCCTTACTTAGCTACCATAGAGGATAATCCAGATGTGATGTCTTTTGTCCTCTTAAGATTGATAGAGGATCCAATGATAAACTCTATTGAAATAGAGCAAGAGGAGATAATATCTTACCATTTAAATGCTGTTGAGATATTGAAGGATTTTGCATCCGTTTATGTAAAGATGAAAGGAATAACTTCAGGTTATTATCAGTTCATTACTCATTCAACTCCATTATATTTTGAATATAAAAGGGCTCTAAACTTAATAGACAAAGAATTTCTTAGAGATCCTATTAAAACTTTTGTTGAAGTAAAAAGGCTACTCAGGAGGGTAAGAGTAATAGCTAAAAGAAACGATAACTTAAAGGCATATACAGGACCCCTAATAGGGCTATTGGAAAAGTTTATTGAAGAGTTTATGAATACAAAGGCCTATAGCTTAGTTAAAGATTTTATCATAAGATATAGAGAGGGGAGGGATATTTATAAGAGGTTATTTATTTCAGAAATAAAGCCTAAGTTTATATTCTTGAAATACTACTCGAAAGTTGAGGAAGGTTCTAATATTGTAGAGAGCTATAAGCTGGATAACGATACGGAAGTTTTAATCTTTAGGAAGGAGGATGAGATATTCTATAGATACTATATTTATCCATCGGAATATAAGTTATCTTCAGAAGAGATCTTGATATTGAATAAGGCTAGGGATATTTTGCTGAAGTACCAACCTAGTAGTTCAGATTACCTGTATATGGAGAGGTTGAGGGGTATATATGGAAAGGTTGCAGAATCTGTATTATATAGGTTATTATCGGAAAGATCTTTGGCTACTAGCAGGATAAATCTACTGAAGGATATACTTTTAAGGTATACTTTAGGCTTTGGTGTAATAGAAAAGCTAGCTTTAGACGATAGAATTCAGGATATATATGTAAATCCACCAGCGGGTTTAGTTCCTATAACCGTTCAGCATGTAGATTATGATTTATGTGTTACAAACGTTATCCCTACGAAAAGGGAACTCGAATCATGGGCTGCAAAATTGAGGTTAATATCCGGTAGGCCATTTGACGAAGCCAATCCTGTAATCGATACGGAGATAGAAATGGATGGAATCATGCTTAGGGTTGCCGGAGTTACGAGACCACTTAGTTCCCAAGGTTTATCGTTTGTTTTTAGGAGACATAGAAGGAAACCATGGACCTTACCTTTATTCATATATAATAGGACTATATCACCATTAGGAGCAGCTTTACTTTCCTTTATGATATATCATGGAAGAACAATGTTAATTGCGGGAACTAGAGGAAGTGGTAAGACTTCTCTTTTAGGGTCTCTATTATTGGAGTTACCAAGGAAGACGAGGATAATTACTATTGAGGATACCTTAGAGATACCTGTCATGTATATGAAGAATCTAGGGTATGATGTACTTTCTTTAAAGGTTAAGAGTCCTTTTGCGATTCAGTCTTCAGAATTAGATGCAGAAAGTGGGGTTAGAGCATCCTTGAGGTTGGGAGATTCTGCATTAGTCTTAGGAGAGGTTAGGTCTAAGGAAGCACAGGTCTTATACGAAGCTATGAGAGTAGGTGCATTAGCAAACGCTGTATTAGGCACTATACATGCAGAAAGCCCATATGGAGTATATGATAGAGTAGTAAACGATTTGGGCACACCGAAAACTTCATTTAAGGCAACTGATGTAATTGTAATAGTTAATCCGATAAAGGATCCTGCAGGATTAAAGAGATATAGGAGAGTTCTAAGGATTACTGAGGTTAGAAAGCATTGGGAAAATGATCCTTTAAAGGAAAGAGGTTTTGTAGATTTAATGGTCTATGATACTGAAAAGGATGAATTGAAGTTAACGCAAGAAATAGTGAATGGAGATTCGGATACTCTAAAGTCAATAGCTTCTAGAGTTAGATTCTTTTCAAAATCTTGGGAAAGATTATGGAATACGATACTGCTTATAGCGGATACAAAAAAGTTTTTAGTGGACTTTGCTATTAAATCAAACAATCTATCTATTTTAGAAGCAGATTTTGTAGTATTATCAAATGAAAAAGTAAATTCATTAATTAGCGAGAGTATAGATAAATTTGGCGAAATAGAAAGAGATTATGTATTATCAAAATATGAAAAATGGTTAAGAGAAAGGGTATCTTAGAGAACTTAGAGCAGTCATCGGATATAGTTAGGGAGATAGAGCTATATAAAAAGCTTTATTTTGGTAATCTTTTATCATTTTATGAAAAATTCGTTAAATTTATAGGAAGATTGTTCTTATTAAGGAGTTCGGATATAAAAAAATTAGAAGAATTTAATAGAGTTAAGACGAACCTTAACCTAAACATAACGTATGATGAAATTTATACTTCTCAAATATTAATTCTCATAATTTTCATCATATTTTCCCTTCCATTCATAATTATATCAGACATAATTAAATTCGCTTTGATTGTGTTTTCCGGAGTTTTTCTGTCCTATTTAATAGGAGAATATCCTTTCATCCTTTATCGATCTGTAAAAAATAAGAAAAAAGCACAGTTGATATCTCTTATTTTATTTTTAACCTTAAAGCTTAGGGATAATCCTAACCTTGAGCAGGCATTAGTCTTTGCTATTAAATATACTCAGCTACCTTTGAAGCTAGACCTTTTAGGGATAATGAGGGATATAATCAATAAGAAGTATATTTCTGCAGCGGAAGCATTAGATTTATATGCAAAGGAATGGTCAGAGGAGGCCCCATTTTTCTTAAGCGGTATGCAGATTGTTATATCTTCCGTTTATGAACCGGATCCTATAGAGAGAGAAAGGATTCTAGATAGAGCTATTGAAGAAACTCTGGATACTTTCCTCATTTATTTGGAATCTAATATAAGAGAACTGAAGGGACCAATTGATATGATTGCAGTATTTGGAGTAACTTTTCCAACTCTTCTATTAACGATCTTTCCAATATCTGCAATATTTTTATCTAATTTATTTTCTCCAAGCTTTCTATTTATATTAGTTGATATTATAATACCTTTACTTGTTTTTGCAATGTTGAGAGGGTTCTTAGAAGGAAAAGTACTAAACATATTTGCAACAAGCAGCATATACTATTACTTATTCATAAGGGAGAGGGAGAAAATAAGTTTGAACATTTATTCTTTAGTAATGTCTATACTATCCTGTTTAGTGATTATGTTTTTATTATTCGAGTTCTTTTTCAACTTTTTACAGGGATTTAAACTATTGAACATAATTTTATCTGCAGTTTTTATATTCAGTATTGGAATTGCAGTCTCTATATATTATTTTGTTTATTACTTTGCTTTTAGGGATCTGGATATTGATCTATCGAAGATAGAGGCAGATATATCTTCCTTTTCCTTTACTTTAGGGAACATTCTATTGAACAATATACCTATAGAGGATGCGATAGTTAGGATCTATCCGAGGTTTAAGAATAGACCTATAGGAAAGTTTTTAGGAGAGATATATAAGAATCTAAAGTTTGGGGTTCCTTTTTCAGTAGCAGTTTTTGATAAGAAAATAGGAGCCTTGAGGAAATATCCCTCAGCATATCTAGAAGCAACAATGGAGCTCTTATCAGAGAGCTCTTCAGTATCCCCAAAAACTGCTGGAAAAGTTGCTATATCTATTGCTAAATATTTTAGATACTTTGATAAGGTGAGGTCTAGATTCTTAGACTTAGTTGCTGAATCTATTTCACAAGTTAAAACTCTTTCAAGGTTTGTTGGACCAGCTATTTTATCGATCGTAATTGCAGTAGCTATAATGTCAGTATATATATTATATAATCTAGGAATACTGCTACAGAACGTTAAGGCTTCTCTCGGAAGTCCAGGAGACTTTTCAGAATATGTTTCCTATACAATGATAGACATATTTGAACTTTTTAGCTCGGCCGAAAACTTAACCCCACAAAGCCTATATATTATAGTAGGAATTTTCAATATCCTAATCTCCTATTTAGGTAGTCTTCTTGTTCAAGTTATAGAAGTAGGTGATGACAAGATAAAGAAATCAAAGAATTTAGCTAGGTATATGTTATATTCCTCAGTGATATTCTTTATATTTTCTATATTATCAACCTGGGCTTTGTGGAATATAGCATCCCCGCTAGTTTCAAGTATGCTATCCCCCTAAGATAATATCGGCTGTTAGAGCCTTTATTCTGTTTTCCAATATGTCATCCATTATCCTTGGACAGGCATTTATTATCCAGAAATCTATATATGGATAGTTCCTTAGGTTATCTAGATCTATTTTATCTCCTATAAACAGATAAATGTTCTTATCCCTGAGTTTCTCCAATAGATTCTTCAATCTGTTATAGTAATATTGACCAGGTTTTATTGATAGTATTATTCCAACGTTATAGGAAGATTTAAGCTCTTCTAATAGGTAAAATATTATCCTTTTGTTATATTCTTCATATTTATCGATTAAACCCGAGATAGGATCGTACACTATAACTTTTTTATCGTATTTCCTTACTATTTCTAGGGCATGAAATTTCCCATTTCCTATTAGAAGTATAGTATCTACTGGAAGGTTAGATGGTTCAACGTTGCATCCTAGAACGTAATAGGGTGGTTTTGTATAGACTTTGAACCCAATCTCTTCTAATTTATTTTTTATTTTCGTAAAGAAGTCGATATATTGGGCTAAGCAAACCATCCCAACCTCCTTTGGTATTTTTTCTATTAGCTCATTGAAGTTTTTTAGTTCAGATACCTTATATCTGGTTGGTATAAAAACAACTTCCATCAAAAATAAATATTATTGAATATTTATATCTTATTTATAATGAAGGATGATACCATTTTGGATCCTGTAAAGACTAAGAGGTTATCAGAAAGCATGAAGGTTTTATATGGAAGATCGATTCATCTTAAAGAAGAAATAAGAGGTTTTACTCCTCCATCAAGTTTGATCACAGATTTATCGTATCCAAAGGTCTTCTTAGGTATTCTACTTTCTGAATCGGATAGGATAGAATATTACGATAATCCAATCTTCTGGGCTAAGGAAGAGAGAAGGATTGAAGATATAATTAGGTATAGAAGCAGTCTGATAAATGCTAGGACTATATCTGATGTCTACTTGCCTAGAAAGAAAAGTAGGCTTTATGATAGTATATTGGAATCTTGCTTATCAATAAAGAGTGTTGATCTAGAAGTTGAATTGAGAAAGGTTAGAGAAGCTAAGTTTATTCCAAGAGTCCATCCCTTTTATGGATTTATAGGTAGTTTAAGGAACCTTAAAGTTATAGAAAATCCAAAAGTTCCAAGAAAAGTTGAAGATATAAACGATCTAAAGGCTGAAGAAGCCGTATATTACATTTATAAAGAAGGATTTTCAGATTACTATATTTCAAGAATATTCTCGTTAGGTTATTTTGGATTGAACCATAATAGGAAGTTGGTACCAAGCAAATGGGCTATTACTGCTGTTCAATCCATTATTGAAAGAAATATAAGGAGGGAATACTTCCAGAGATCTAAAATAGTAGATTACATTTACATTTTTAATTATAAGTTCTATGGAAACGATTTCTATGGGATCTTAATGCCTGGAAATGGAGAGGTAGAATTAATAGAAGCAATATTGCCAGGATCGGCTTATAGTATAAATAATAAATTGATAATAGGAAGAGATAAAGAATCGGGAGGTTATTATTCTTTAAGATTGTCCTTTGCAGAATTTGTAAAGGATACAGGTTTATTGGGAAACTTAATAGTTTTTAGGATAATAACAGACGAATATAAAATTCCATTAGGGGTTTGGGTGGTTAGGGAAGGAGTAAAGAAGATGTTCTTTAATAATCTGGCTAGATCTTCGAATTTATATGAGGCTCTAAGTTTTATAAACTCTAAACTGATCAAATATAACTTAAGTATCTATAAGTTAATTAAGTATAGTGATTTATATAAGCAGAAAAAGATAACATCATTTATTTAAAGACTTATATATTTCTGTTATTTTATCACCAAAGTAATGTACGTTCTCTATAACCTTTCCCTTTTCAATACTCCTTATTTCATTGTAATCCATCAAAGAAACGCCTATTCCCAATATCTCGTTATCTTTCGATAATATTAGTACTATATCACCTTTTTTAATATTTTCAGAGAATTCTATTATTCCAGGCCTAAATACATCCGCACCGTTGAGTATCCTTTCCTTAGCACCATCGTTAACTATTATGTAAGGAATTTCTATATCTTTTTCTACTATTAGAAATATAGTTGGGTATAATTCATTATTTTTTTCAAATGCAATGGGTAATTTATTTGAAATATATACTTTGGCTTTTTCATCATAGATTATCTCTTCTTTCTTTAGTTCATTAAGCTCTACTTTTAATATACTCTCTAATTTATTTATTAAATTTCTTTTTTCTTTATTGCTTAAGAATTTCATAAAATTTAATAACTTTGTTTTAAAATAAAATTTATGGCGGGTTTTGAATATAAGATGCCAAACTTATTAGAGATAGCTCTATTGATAGGGTACTTTTTTACTATACTGTTTGGATTCCTATTGTTAGTTAAGGCTATAGAGTTTCCAGTAGAAGGAATAACGCCTATTGCAGACATTCTAACAGCCCTTTATGTGTGGTTGGGAGTAATATGGCTTGGAGCATTAGTTATATTGTTAGAGTATACCAGGAGAGAGATTGTAGAAATTAGGGAAATTGTATCCAAGAAGAAATGATAGAAGCATATATATTAGTAAATGTTAAGCCAGGTAAAGAAAAGGATTTGGTGGAGAATCTGACTAAAGAGATAGGAAATAGCCTAATAAGTGCAGATATTGTATATGGAGAATATGATGTTATATTAAAGGTAAGAATAGAAAGCTTTAATGAACTTAGAAATACTGTTGTCGAAAAAATCAGAAAATTAGACTATGTAGAGAGGACTATAACACTAATAGTGGCTTCTTAAAACTTTGTTTTTATTTCTACTATATCCAAATCAGAAAGCTCAAATTCTAATCCTGCTTTTAAAACTTTTTGATTTCTAGTTACTTTAGCGTATTTAAAAGCTTCCATTAGTTTTTTATTTGCCTTTTCGATAAAGTCTTTTATTTTACTCCCCTTCTTTAATATAACTGCATGGTTGGAATTCCATGGAAAGACCCTAATGAGATCCTTGTTTTCAATTATTTTTTCTAGCAATTCTTCTATTTTGGTATCTTTAAAATCATCATATTTGTTGTATATTATTAGATAGTTCCTATTCCCTTCATCTAAAGAGAATTCAACAATTCCCCTACAGAAATCGTTTACTCTGTCTATTTGTTCTTTCAGATCCTTTCTGGTGTCTAATATCAAGATATAGAAATCTGAAGAGGATAGTATAGTTCTATAGACTCTTTTAAAAGTTGAAGGTATTTCCACAAACTGATAGTAAACTCCATTATAAAAAATAGTTCCGATAGCAGGTTCTTGCGTGGAGAAAGGAATTTCAGATACTTCTACGTTAGCATTAGTAAATTTTCTTAGAAAATAACTCTTTCCAGAATTTTCAATTCCGATTATGCTTATTAAAATATCTCCACTCTTTTCTATTAGCTTTATACTTCTTCCCGTACCCTTTCTTTCCTTTTCCAATAGTTTTTTATATGTAGAAATTTCTTTTTTTTATCCAAGCTAATAGATTGGAAGATCCTTTATGTTTAGGAGCTGTTCTAAGCATCTCTTTTAGAGCTTCCAATTTCTCTTCTACAGTTTTTGCTTCTTCAAATTTCTTTTTTGCAGCATAGAACTCTGGTGGGGCGTTTGTTACCATCTTATATGTAAGGATCTATTCGCATAGTATATATAAGGTATCTTTAGCCTTCTCAATATATACCTCAGTTGTCTGTCTAATGTACAGACGATCCACTTATCCTTTAATACAGTACTTACTATTAACCTATCAGTTTTTTCATTTAAGGAAGAATCTAGTATTCTTATATCCTTCTTTTTTATATAATCCAATACTAACTTAAATAACTTCCTTTTATTTTCACTTTTTGTAGTTTTTAGCTTATTCTCAACTTCCCAAATATTTTTTCTTAGTGTATAGAAACCTTCATACTCTATTCCCCTTTCTATTAAAAAATTCTTGAGCTCCTCAATTATATCGAACCTCTCATAGAACGGTATAAAGAAGAAGTTTGTATCTATAAGGACTTTATACCTCATTTAACCTCTCCTACTCCGAATAAGGACCATCTACTACCAGTTTTTGCTAAAATTACAGATTTATTTCCAGTTTTTGCTATTAAAGGTTTTGATAACTTAACTAAGATCTCATTACCGCTTTTTTTCAATATTATACCTCTGGAGACTATGTTGTATACAGTTACAAGTATCTCCTCACCTTCTTTTAAGTTCCTATCTTTTTTAATCTGTTCATACTCTATTGTCAGTCTATCTACGGGATCAGGTAGGTCACCAACTAGACCTACTATCTGTCCAGATAATGTATCATCTTTCGTTAAAAAAGGATCTAGATAAGTTTCAATGCTTGAAGTTCCCCCCGGAATTATTTCCTCTACCCTCTCATCTCCCTGCATTAAGTTTTTTATTTTTGTTTTTATAGTAACCCATTTATTATTTATAAATAATCCAGGTTTAATCTCTATTTCATCTCCAACTTTAAATTTACCTTGCATTACACTTCCGCCAAGTACGCCTCCCTTTAAGTCTTCTATTTCACTACCAGGTTTATTTACATCGAAAGATCTGCTTGCTAGGAATATAGGTTTCTCTTCTATGTTCCTTTTTGGAGATGGGATGGTAGCTAACCATTCTAGTATATATTCTATGTTGATCTCGTTTATTGCTGAGATAGGTATTATAGGTATATTCTTTTTTATACCAACAGATTTTAACAGATCCTGTATTTTTTTATAGTTTTCAATTGCTTCTTCCTTTTTTAGTAGGTCTATTTTATTTTGAACCACTAGAAGGGGTTTGTCTCCTAAAAGTTTGAATATAAGTAAATGCTCAAGTGTTTGTGGTTGTGGAACCGGTTCGTTTGCAGCAATGACTAGTATTCCTGCATCTACTATTGCTGCACCGGATAGCATTACGGAAAGTAGAGCCTCATGTCCAGGGACATCTAAAAGGGAGATCTTCCTTATGAAGTCCGTCTCTTTTCCACATATAGGACATCTGTCCTTTGTTGTATATCCATGTTCCTGACATTTATATATACTGAAGTTGGCATAACCAAGCTTTATGGTTAACCCCCTCTTCAACTCTTCCGAATGTTTTGCTATCCATCTTCCAGTAAAAGCTTTTGCTAGAGTAGTTTTTCCATGATCCACATGTCCCAATATTACTATGGATAAATCAGGATATACTTTATTACTCATATTTATGAATTATAGAGATTTCTTTAAAAAATCAGTTATGAAGGTTCATCATTTTTCAGAAGCGTAATGCCTCATCCTATAGTATTTTTAAATTTTTCTTATTTTTTAAAATATCATGGGTCGTATCCTTCATGGTAAATTTAGAAAAGCTGCTGAGGAAATCTTAAAAAAATACGAAGAATTTTTTACTGGAGATTACTACAAAAATAGAAAGATATTGGAGGAAGTTTCAAATATACCCTCAAAGAGGTTGAGAAACCTAATAGCAGGCTATATTACGAGAAAAATCAATAAATTACAAGTTTCATGATGGCGGAGGCAGGAGTCGTATACGTAGGAAACAAGCCGTTTATGAACTATGTAACAGCAGTAGTGATGCAATTTACAAGCCAGGGAGCACACGAGGTTGTAATAAAGGCTAGAGGAAGGTTTATCTCTAGGGCTGTCGATGTAGCAGAGATCGTAAGGAAGAAGTTTTTGAATGGACAGGTAGAGATAAAGAACATAAAGATAGATTCAGAGGAGCTTAACGTAGGAGAAAATAAGAAGAGAAGGGTATCCACTATAGAGATAGTCTTAGTTAGAGGCAAATAGAAACCTTTTAAGTAACTTTATATTTTTATTTTTTTATTTACTAATTCTATTTTTATAGCGGGGTAGGGCAGCTAGGAGTGCCCGGGGGGCTCATAACCCCCAGGTCCCGGGTTCAAATCCCGGCCCCGCTATTATATAAAATTTACTACTAAGTAAGAACATATTAATGGCTTTAAAATTATATTTGAAATATTTTAAATGCTTATTGGAATAGTTGGAAAACCTAATGTCGGTAAATCTACTTTTTTTAAGGCTTTAACTTTTCAGGATGTTGAGATAGCAAATTATCCTTTTACTACCCTCAAACCAAATGAAGGAGTGGCTTATGTAAGGGTAAAGGAAGTTTCTTATGAATTCGGATTAAAACCAAATCCAAAATATGGTTTTGTTAAGGGTAATTATCGTTTCGTTCCGGTTAAAGTTATGGATGTACCAGGTCTTGTTCCCGGGGCACATGAAGGAAGGGGATTGGGAAACAAGTTCTTGGATGATCTGAGAAAGGCAAACGTGCTTATACATATAGTAGATATCGTTGGTTCTGTAGACGAGGAAGGCAGATACGTTGGACCCGGAAACTATGATCCCATAAGGGATATAAAGTGGTTGGAGGAGGAGATAGATTATTGGTTTTATAGTATAATAAAAAGGAATATTGAAAAGGAGATAAGATCAATGAGATCAGAGAAAAAAGATATAATAAAGGGATTAGCAGAAATTTTATCTGGGTTAGATATAAAGTTAGATCATATAGACAAAGCTTTTAGAGATATAGGAATAGGAAATGAAGATTATGATGCTCTAGAGGATCAAGAGATACTATTCAAATTATCCTCAAGGATAAG
The DNA here is from genome assembly GCA_003568775.1 of Candidatus Nanoclepta minutus. Taxonomy (GTDB): domain Archaea; phylum Nanobdellota; class Nanobdellia; order Nanobdellales; family Nanobdellaceae; genus Nanoclepta; species Nanoclepta minutus. The sequence goes on from MWMI01000003.1 coordinate 28,656, forward strand.
GGAGGTTTCGAAGCCCATAGTAATAGCAGCAAATAGGATAGATATAGATATTGATGTTGCAAAGAAGAACATCGACAGGATCAAGAGGGAGTATCCAAATAAGATGGTTGTTCCTACATCTGGTTATGCTGAGGTACTACTCAAGAAGTTAGATTTTGAGGGAAAAATAGAATACGTTTATGGTGATGGCGATTTTAAGATAGTAGGAGAACTTGATGAAAAGGAAAAGATAGCCTTAGAATTTATAAGAGAAAAAATACTCAAAGATTTTGGATCTACTGGTGTTCAGAAAGCAATTGATAGCGCGGTCTTTGATGTATTAGGTTATATAGCAGTTTTTCCAGTAGCTACAGATAATTTAACTGATAGCAAGGGTAATGTATTACCTGATTGTTTTCTCCTTCCTAAAGGTAGTAAGGTTATTGATCTAGCTAATGAAATCCATACAGAGTTAGCGAAGAATTTTGTTAGAGCTATAGATATAAGAAGTAAAAAGTTTGTTGGTAGAGACCATGAACTAAGGAACCTAGACATAATAAGAATAGTTTCCCAGTAAATAGTTTAAAAAGTTAATTTTTAAAGTAAGTAAAATGATATTTCCAGTTAGATGTTTTAGTTGTGGAAAACCAATAGGACATTTATGGTTTAAGTATAAGGAGCTTATAGAAAAAGGTAAAACACCAAAAGAGGCCTTGGATGAGTTGAAAGTAGAGAGGGTTTGTTGCAGGCAAATATTTTTAGGTCATGTAGATTTAATAGAGGAAGTTTCTAAGTTTAAAAAGTGGTAGGGGCCGTAGGCTAGTGGCAGGCTTCCGGGTTCGGGTCCCGGAGATCGGGGTTCAAATCCCCGCGGCCCCAGGGGGTTTATCCAATTTTTTTAATAAAGATTTTGCCATCTTTTATTACTATATATCCTCTCTCCAAGAAATAATGCTTTTTACACAGTGTACCTGCAAAATATACATTAAATAGCCTAGACTTTCCCAATAGGTGGGAGTGGCCTATTACTATGGTATACCTATTGCTTTTTACTAAAAAGGAAACAATTTCCTTAAGCAAAGACCTAGATATCTTGTAAAATATTTTTGCTATTATCTTTGTAAAAAATTCAGATATTAAATTAATATTATCTCCATGATATATCAGTATTTTATCAATTATTAGATATTTATAGCAGTTTATGTTGAATTTTTTCTCATTATCCCCGCATATTATCTCTATTTCATTTGAATAATTTTTTATAATGCTTATTATTATATTATAGCAATCTTTACAATTTGCTATATCTCCAAGTAGAACTATTTTATCTGGCTTCTCTCCTTCAATTATATTTTTTATTTCATCAATATTACAGTTTGGATAGTGGATATCGGAAAGCACTAATACCTTCATCTTCTTCTCTTACAGTATTCATCGATTGAGGCATGTATCTCCTTGTATAGGATTGTTAATACCTGATTTTCATCTTCTTTTTCAATTATATCGAACGGGTTTAGTGGTAGATTATCGTTTGGCTCTCCATTATACTTTTCCCTTAATATTTCCTCTCTATTCAGTTTCTTTAGTTGTTGTATAATTACTCTCCTTATTTCATCAGCATTCCTCTTTATTTCCTCTTCTAGCATTTTCTTAGCTTTATTATAAGATAATCCAGGGGTCTTTGTTATTTTATTTTCATAAAGAAGTTTTAAAGTATAAGAATCTATTACCATTTCAGGTTTTTCAGCAGCAAATAATAATATTGTATCTGCAGTTTCATTTCCTATTCCCTTTATTTTTAGGATATTTTCCCTTAACTTCTCTTTTTGTTCTTTCTTAAACTCTGTTATATCTGAAAAATTTTCTATAAAAAAATTATAAAAGTTAATTATAGTTTCATATTTTCTTTTCCTCATAGGAACTTTTATATCTTCTATTTTTAGATTGATTAGGTTATCTGGTGTAAAAATAAACCCTTTCTCTTTTAAGTAAGCTATGTTTCTTTCTACAAACTCCCATTTGGTATTTTGGGTTAATATTGCTCCAAGTATTACCTCAAGTTCCCAATATCCTCCAGTCTTTTTATGGTAGTCTATATCTATAGGCCACCAAAATTGTAGTCCAACCTCATTTAGAACTTTTATTAAAAGTTCCCTAATATACATATAAATGATATTATCGGACAAAAAGATTAAAGAATATATAAAAAGTAGGAAGATTGTTGTAGAGCCATTCGATGAAAGTTTAGTTGGACCAGCTTCTCTAGATGTTAGGTTAGGTTTTAAGTTTAGAGTTTTTAAAAACATAAACGTAGAGGCGATAGACATAAAGAGTTATAAGGAAGATGTCATTTATAGATCAGAAAGTAAGGATTATACGATACATCATGGAACATATTCAGACCTGATAATCGTTAAGGGAGAAAGCATTCCCATTATTGTACATCCCGGAGAGTTCGTTTTAGCGTCTGTTTATGAATATATAGAGCTCTCTAGGGATATAGCTGCGCAGATAAATGGTAGATCCTCTATTGGAAGGTTAGGACTTTTGGTTCATACTTCCGCCGGTTGGATAGATCCGGGATATGCTGGACATCTAACCCTTGAAATATACAATGTTAATAAAGTACCGGTTAAGTTGTATCCTCTAACGAAGATCGCCCAGATAGTATTCTACGATCTTGGTGAGGGGGTAGAAGTTCCGTATGGTGAGAGGAAGTCTTCTAAATATTTTGGGGAAGATGGGGCAACGGAGTCCAGAATATCAGAAGATTATAAATAGCTATTTCATAACTTCTTTTATCAAATAGTTTTTTATACTGGGCACTATATCGTAAATGTATCTCCCCTTCACCTTTGTCCTTATTAAGTATTTCGATTCTACCATCCTCCTCAATATGTTCGATAGAGCATGAAGGCTCATATCTTTGTACCTCTCTCTAACCATCTTTAACAGTTCATTTGCAGTTTTAGGTCCATATTTAACTATAATCTCTGCTATATATCTCTGTTTTTCTGTTAATTTCAGTATGGCCTCGGGAGGCCTCCTATCCTCATATATTTTCTCTACTATATCAACATCTACAACTTTTTTACCTTCTTTATAAGCCAATAGCAAGCATTCGTAAGATATCTTTAATATTTCCCTTGGAAAGCCACCTGCCAACCTATAAATTGCATCTATAGCATTATCGGTAAAAAGGTTCGGGTTATTGGCATATGTTAATCTCTTTTTTATCAATTCCCTTCCACTTTCCGGATCTAAGGATTTAAGGTAAATTTTCGTTGATATCCTTTCATAGAAAGTTCTGTGTTGTTTCAATAACCTCTCCTCAAATTCTGGTAATCCGGCCAGTACGAAAGTTGCCTTTGTATGATCTACAAGAACCTTTAAGTACTCTATTATATCATCGGTCATGAAAGTTGCTTCATCTATGAATACAATTATGTTCTTTTTATTTAGTATCTTTAACTTATCTTTCGAAAAATATAGTTGTATTTTTTCAAAAAAATTTGTGTTATTTTTGTTTATTTTTTCTAGTAATTCCTTTTGGGTAGATGGAGGTCTATAAAAGAATATTTTGTTTTTATAATTAAAGTTATTGAATACCCATAGAAGTAAGGTTGTCTTTCCAGCTCCAGTCGGTCCGCTTATTAAGGTTAGTTTTTCTTTATTGTTTATAGCATTTATTACCATCTCTCTTTCAGCTTTATAACCGACGAAAGTTTCGAGTATAACTTCTAACTTAAAGGGGTTATCTCTAAGACCGAAGAATTCTAACATGTTATCTTTCATTATTAATTTGATTTTAACTTTAAGTTTTTTAGATATTAATTTAAGTTATAAATTAGATATAGCCCCGTCGTCTAGTGGCCTAGGATGCGGGGTTTTGGTCCCCGTGACCGGGGTTCGAATCCCCGCGGGGCTAGTCAAAAATTTTTAAGATAGAGTTTCTTATATATTCTTGAATGGAAACACTATTTGATCAATTATTATCGGTTTCTCAATCAATAGCTATTGTTATAGGAATCCTAATTTTAGGATATTTTGTTGGAAGATTAGTAAAGGTTATTTTAAAGTTTATATTGAAAAAAGTAATAGGATTGGATAAATTATTAGAAATAAAAAATGTTAAAGTATTTAGAGGTGAAGTATCAGATACTATAGCTACCATTGCTAAAGATTTTACATATTTAATATTCATAGCGTATTCTTTGATTTATAGCAAAGTGGATGTGTTGGTAACGTTAGGGAACATATTTTTAACCGTCCTTTCCTATATATTAACTATTGTAGCTATAATGATCATAGTTCATTTAATTGTAAAGGTCTTCTTAGAAGATATATTGGGAAAACTATCCTTCTTTGAAAGTAATAGGATATTTCTGAGTTTTATATCGGCATTAGTATATATAATTGCATTTATAATAACTTTAGATTACCTAAACTTACTATCTAAAGCTCTTTTATATATATTCCTAATATTCTTCGGAAGTTTTATGATATTTATTTCCGTTACACTTGGAGTAGCTTATGGTGAGGAAGTAAAGGGAATAATAAAGAAGAAATAAAGTGGATAGAGATAAGTTAACTATATTATTTTTTTCTATTTTTACTAACATAGGTTATTCTCTCATACTTTATTCAATAAAAAGTTTTGGATATTCGGATATTTACTATACGTATTTTTTATCCGTTTTTTATTTGAGTAGTTTGTTATCTGCCCTCTTATACGGAAACATCGAAATAAACGAGAAAAACTATGTATTTTATAATTTTTTAGGGATGTTTGCAACCCTAATTTCAATATTCTTTCTCTATAATCCAGATAGGTTTATAAATATTATACTATCTACAGTATTTTCTTATTTAATAGGGTCTGCAACTAGTTTTTCTATAATTAGATATAAGAAGGACGTTGGTCTTTACTATTACTTTACCCTTTATGGACTGTTCGGATATTTAATTGCTCAAGCACTTCTTTTTTCAAATTTAGGCTTTAATATGATTGTATTAATGTCCTTCTTTTCTTTTTTCATTGTTAATATTATCTTATTTTCTTTTTATTTTGAAAAGTTCTCTAAGTTTATTATAAATTCTATTAAAGAAGATTACGGACTTTTGGGGACTATAGATAGACTAATAAATTATGTAGAAGTTGAAGAAGAAAAATTTTCTATGAAGTTTGTTGGGAGGCCTACTATTATTTCCTTAATAAACCTACTTGTTGGAATTTTGTATTCACTATTTTGGTCTGTTTTAGTAATTAAATCTTCTGTCTATAACGCTTATTATCCAATGTTCTTGTTCGTTAACAGTATTTCTTCTTTATTTATCTACAAATTCATGAAGAAAACTAATAGTATGCTCCCATCCTTGGTAGGAGTAACCTTAAGGATGTTTTCTGTAGTTATACTGCTTTACATGTTAATAAAAGGAATAGATAGCTTATCCCTATACTTCGTTCTTTATATGTTAGCCGGAGTTTCATGGGCAGAGTTCTCGTATTATATGGATAACTATGTATTGATGAAGGGAGGAGAGGAGTACGGATATGTTACCTTTTTCAGAAACCTTTCCAGTATCGTAGGTGTATCTCTAGTTGGATTGATCGGAACATATTTCTCTCTTATTTTATCTTTTCCATTTTTCTTATCGGTTATGATAGTAACTTTAATAGGGATTCGAAAGAAATATATAATATGATAGATATAAGGAAAGTTTCTGAGAACATATATGAGATACCGGTAGAAGGTGGAATGAAAGTTCCTGTAAGAGTTTATGCTTCAGAGAAGTTATTAGAAAAAATGAAGGAAGATAAGAGCTTAGTTCAGGCTAAGAATGTTGCGATGTTACCCGGTGTTAAAAAATGGGTAGCTGTAATGCCGGATGGTCATGAAGGATACGGATTCCCTGTAGGAGGAGTTGCTGCTTTTGATTTGAAGGAAGGTATTATATCTCCGGGTGGTATAGGCTATGATATAAACTGTGGAGTTAGGATTATTAGAACAAATTTGAATTATGAGGAGATAAAGCCAAAATTAAAGCAATTAGTCGATACTATATTTAGAAACGTTCCTGCGGGGGTAGGTGAAACAGGTCATATTAAATTATCTATTGGGCAGTTTAAGGATGCTGTAGAGGAGGGACTGGATTGGGCTTATAGAGAAGGATATGCATGGAAGGATGATTTGGAATCTATAGAATCTTACGGAAGGTTAGAGAACGCTAACTTAGAAGACGTTTCAGATAGAGCTATAAGAAGAGGAATAGAGCAGTTTGGTACTTTAGGATCTGGAAACCATTTCTTAGAGATTCAAGTAGTAGAGAAGATATTTGACTATGAACTGGCAAAGTTCTTTGGAATAGAGAGTGAGGGACAGGTAACGGTTATGGTTCATACAGGTTCCCGCGGATTCGGACACCAGATAGCAACAGATTACATAGATTACTTTATGAGCAGGTTTAGGAACGTTGTAAAGACACTTCCCGATAGAGAATTAATATATGCACCTTTCGAGAGCGAAGAAGGACAAAAGTATTGGAGGGCAATGGCCTGTGCAGCAAACTTTGCATGGGTAAATAGGCAAATAATTACTTATTGGATAAGAAAATCCTTTGAGAAAGTGTTTAACGTTTCTTCAGAGGATATTGGATTGAATTTAATATATGATGTTGCACATAACATTGCAAAGGTAGAGACTCATAAGGTAAATGGAGGAAGGGAGAAGGTTATCGTTCATAGAAAAGGTGCTACAAGGGCTTTTCCGAGGAATCATGAGGATCTACCTGAGAAATATAGGTCAATCGGCCAGCCTGTACTGATACCCGGATCTATGGGAACGGCCTCATATATTTTGATTGGGGAGCAGGGATCGATGGATCTATCTTTTGGCTCTTCCGCTCATGGATCCGGAAGGATGATGTCGAGGGCTGCTGCAAAGAGGTCCTATAGGTACGAAGATGTAATAAGGAAGATGTCGGAGAGGGGAATTATCGTTAAGTCTACAACAAAGGAAGGGGTTGTTGAAGAGGTTCCAGAAGCTTATAAGGATGTAGATGAGGTGGTAAAGGTAACTCATAGCCTAGGTTTATCCAGAATGGTTGTTAAGCTTAGGCCGGTTGTTGTAATAAAAGGTTAATGGAATTCTTTATACTTTCTATAGAGCATGAAAAACAGAAGATTTTGATATTTGCTAGAGACGAAAATAGAAATAAATGTATAATTGAATACTTCCAACCTTTTTACGTTTACGTAATACCTAAGGGAGAATATTTTGAGGAAGTAAAAAGGAAAATAGAAGAATTGAATATAAATAAGGAGGTATCTGTTGAAAGAAAGAAGTGGATAGGTAGAGAATATAGAGTTCTTAAAGTTACAATAAGTTTAGACGATTATGAGACTTTGAAATCTCTCTGTGATAGGTTAAAAGAAGAAGGGAAGATAATTGGTAAAAAAGAGGCAGATATTACGATTACTAAGAAATTTTCTTTAGATAATAATGTTTATCCTATGAGATGGTATGAAATGGAAGTGGAATTTAAAGGAAAGATGGGAAACGCCAATTTATATAAGCTAAAGAGGGTAATAAGGGAAGTAGAAAAGCCTTATGAAATAAAGGCGATATCGATAGATATAGAAATTTTAGCTGGAGGTAGGAAGATGCCAGATCCGAGTAGGGATCCTATCGATATAATAGGTATATTTGATGGAAAAGATTACTATATCCTATACTGGGGAGCTGAAGGAAACGGAGGTATAAAGGTTAGGAACGAATATGAGTTACTTAAGAAGTTTGATGAGATAGTTAAAAAAATAGATCCAGACGTAATTGTTGGATATAATTCCCATAACTTTGATCTGAACTATATTTACGAGAGGTCTAAAGTTCTAAACTTTAATTTCAGCTTTGGATGGGATGGTAAAGGGATAGTACTAAGTAAAAAGAAAGAGGAAGATAGGAGATTCAAGATATTCGGAATACAGCATGTAGATCTATTTGTTTTCATTTCTAATATATTAGCTGGTCAGTTAAAATCAGAGGTTTTATCTCTTGATAATGTTGCTAAGGAAATATTGGGTATAGGAAAGGAGGAGGTTACTTTAGAGACCTTTAGAGATGCCGTTGATTTAAAGGAGTATTCCAAGGTAATTTCCTACAATAAGAGAGACGTAGAGATAACTTATATGTTATATAAACACTTTGAACAGCTATTAATAGAGCTATCAAAGATAACGGGACAGACACTGTACGAGACTTCTCTATCAACCTATGGTGTCTTAGTTGAGAGTTATTTAATTAAAAGGAGTAGAGAATTTAACGAAATAATCCCAAATAGGCCAAAAGAAGAAGAAGCGAGGGAAAGGTTAAGGAAATCTTATATAGGAGCCCTTGTGTTGGAACCGGAGCCAGGTTTATATAAAAATATTGCCGTTTTTGACTTTAGATCACTTTATCCTTCAATAATTATGGCTTATAACATATCACCCGACACTATAAGGTGTGAACATGAGGATTGTAAGAAGGAGCAGATTACCATAGAGACTTCAGATGGAAAAGTCCCCATATGGTTCTGTAAAAAGGAAAAAGGTTTTATTCCTACAATATTAAATCAAATATTTGAAGAGAGAGTAAAAATAAAGAAAAAATTAAAGGAATTGGACAAGAACTCAGAAGAGTATAGGATTATGGATGCGAGACAATATGCCCTTAAAATTCTATTGAATTCTACCTATGGATATCTGGGTTTTGCGGTTTCTAGATGGTACTGTCTAGATTGTGCGGCTGCAGTTACTGCTTATGGGAGGACTTTCATAAAGAAAGTTATCGATTTGTTGAGGGATAAAGGGTATAAGGTTATATACGGAGATACAGATAGTGTTTTTGTTCTATTAAGATCGAAAGAGGATATAAAGATATTGGATGAAATAAATAACATTCTCCCAAAACCGTTGGAGTTAGAACTAGAAAACTTTTATATTTCTGGTATTTTTGTAGAAAGAAGGGGAGAAGTAAAAGGGGCTAAGAAAAAGTACGCATTACTTTCTGAAGATGGAAGTATAAAGCTAAGAGGATTCGAAGCTGTTAGAAGAGATTGGTCAGAAATAGCAAAAGTTGTTCAAGAGAATGTCTTAAGATTAGCTTTGGAGGGTAATAGAACGGGTATTATTGAATACTTAAGAAAGATTATAAATGATATAAGGAGCAAAAAATTGTCACTAAATATGTTTATAATTAGGGAACAATTAAGAAAGAAACTAGAGAAATATGAGGTAGAAGCACCACATGTTGTTGCTGCAAAGAAATATAAGCAAAGGGGCTATAAAATCACTGAAGGTTTTATAGTAGAATATGTGGTATGCAAGGGATCTGGTAAAGTTTCGGAAAGAATCAAAATACCGGAAGAATGTACGAACAACGAGTACGATCCGGAATACTACATTGAAAAACAAGTGTTACAACCTATAGATGGTATATTAAAGGTGTTGGGGATAACGAAAGAGCAAATAATCAGCGGTCATAAAGATATACTAAGTTTTTTTAAATAATGAACGATAATTTAAATTATGATAGATGAAGAGGAAGAGATAGTTTCAAAGCTAGAAGCTAAGATAAAAAACTTGGAATCCCTTTATAAAAAGTATAGAAAAGCTTATTTGGATATTTTTAAAAGATTCAAGAAGTTAGCTTTAAGAAAAAAAGAAGAGGAAGTAAGAATTAAGAAGCTGCTTAAGGATCTCGATTTATTATTAAATAATATAAAGGAAGGGTTTGATAGATTAGAAAAAGTAGATGAGAGACTATCTGCCATAGAAGAAGAGATACAGGTAGTAAAGATGAGGCTAGATAAGATAGAGAAAAATTTATTTAAATATAAAGAAAAATTATAGAAAAATGGATAATGTTGATTTTACAAGTATAGCTGAGGAGTTATTAAATCTTGTAAAAAACCTTCAATCAAGGGTATCATTACTCGAAAAAAGATCCAGTAAATTAGTTGATAGTAAATCTTTTTACGAAACTATAGGAGATCTAAAGAAAAGATTAGATTACCTGGAAGAGAAAATTGAAAAATTAAATAATTTAATAGATAAAGATACGATAAATAGCATAAAGAATATAAATAGCCTTAAAACTAAGTTGGAGATATTAGAGAATGAATATAAAAACTTAATTAAAGATTCAGATCTTTTAGAAGTAAAGACAGAGTTGGTTAAGATAGAAAAAAGATTGAGAAGTTTAGAAGAATATGAAAAATTCGATGAATTAGTTTCCGAGATAAATAACATAAAGAGCAGTATAAATGTTTTCTCTAATGAAATAGAAACTCTGAAGGTAAAGTCTATTGATAGAGAGAGTCTTAAGGAGTATGCGAGTAAGATAGAATATTTAGAAAATTCCCTTAAGGAAAGGGAGTCTAAGATAAAACAAATATTATCGGAAATTTTAAACATAAACGATAAGTTGGATAAAATAGAAACGGAACGTATAGCAGTTTTAGAAGAGTCTATAAATAAATCTATTTATGACTTAAAAACTGAAATTGAAAATATAAGAAAAAACATTGGAAATATAGACCTTTTGAGGAATATAGATGAAGATGATATAAGAAGGATAAGGAATCTGAAGTCTTATGAGGATTTATATAGTAAAATTATAAATTTGGAGAATAGGTTGAATTCCGTTATAACCTCTTTATACTCCATTGAGGAGGAGATTAAAAACACTTTGAGTGAGGGGTATGGAAAATACTCTAATAGGATAAAAGCTTTAGAAGATAGGATATCTTCAATTGAAAAATTATTTAATACAATTAAATCGGCTGCTGATGATATTAGGAAGGAAATAGTTGATATTAGGGATATAGTAGTATACTTAGGTAAAGAGAACGATAAATTGAATAATAAAATAAAAGAGATGGAGGGTAGGCTTAAGATAATAAACTTGGATGAGCTTTATGATACCTTAGAGAGGATAAAGCTATTAGAAATGGATGTAGAGAATATAAAAAGAGAACTATCATCTAAGGCTGGAGATGAGAGGGAGAGGATTAGAAATATAGAATATGCTATAAAGAAACTCTATGAAAGACAGAACGAAATATTGGAAAACATAAAAAGAAATCTATGATTTTGTTTTTTTGAAGTATTCTATAAGGACTATCAATCTTTCTATTACTTTTGATAAACTCAAGATCTTATTCTTGAACTCTTCATCTTCTTTGGCCCTTATATTTCTATAAATATTCTTTATTTCGTTTTCGGTAAGTACTCTATCATCTTTTATAATGTATATTTCATCAAAGAGATTGTTAAGACTTAGAGTTTCTAGATCTTTGTAAATCTTTTTAAAATCACTTTTATCATATATATCATAATCTTTTTTAAATATTAAAGTTATTTTCTTTGTTTTTTGTTTTCTCTTTCTGATTTCTTCTATCTTTTCTTTTCTTAACTTAATAAAATCCTCCGAAAGAGAGAACATTGGCATAATATTAATTACAGAACTTCGGATATTAAATAACTTTCAGTAGCTACTCCTCTCATCATTCATCAGGGGGTGCTCACCAACATCACCAATTTTTATTAATCTTCTCATAAAAATAAAAACTTTATGGATATTTTGTCTTATGCGAACGTGATTTGTATAATCTTACTCTTCTTAGCATCCGTTCAGGACATATTAAAGAAAAGCGTTAGTGATGTTATACATTATTTATCGCTGATTTTTTCAATTTCTTTTATAATCCTTACAGTATTTTACGGTATTTTACCTAGAAACTTATTTTTTGGTTATTTAGTTTTATTAATGTTCTTAATACTGTATGTTCTTAGGCTAGTTGCTATCGGAGACCTATACGTAATTTTCTTCTTATTCTATTTCATTTCTTTCTTAGATCTAATTGGTTTAGTTAAGTTTACGGTTGGTTTAGCTTTTTTTGGAAATATTATGCATTCTATTGAAGCTATTAAGATATATATTAAAAATAAAGATAATTTTAAGACAGTCCTATTTATAACGATCATTCCATTAATTATAATTTCTCTTTCTTTATTCTTTTACTCTTTAGAAAACCTATATAATAGGACAAACTTTTTATTAATTTCATCTATCTTACTTTTAATACCGGCAATAGTACTAAAGATTTATGAACCAGAAATAAAGAAAAATTTAACATTTAAAAGGAAGGTATCTGATCTTGTAGAGGGCGATTGGTTAGAAGGGGAAATAGAGGTTAAGAGAATGGAATTCCTCGATGAAATAATGAAGAATTTTCATGTAATTAGAAAGGATAATAAATATATAATAAAGTTCAATGAATTCAATTGGAGAAGAAGGATTATTATAATGCTTACAGGATTTATACCTTTTCTTTTTATTAATAATCAAATCTACTTTATAGTTTCAATATTATTGATAGTCCTTCTATTAACCGCTTTGCATAAGTATATATTCCGTGGAGAGCTTGGTTTATCAAAGGAGCAGATCGATCTATTGAAGAGAACATTTGATGATAGTATAACTTTTGAAGTAATTGAAGGGGCACCTTTCATACCAGCCATATTCCTATCCTATATCTTTGCCTTGTTATGAAATTTGAGTTCTTAGACAAGAAGACGGTAGTTATAAGGGTAGAGTCTGAAGAGGATTTGATTACGTTATTTAAGGTTATAAATCCAGAGGATATAGTTTCAGGTTACGATTATAGAGTTATAAGTATAGGAGAGAGGAAAGAGAGGAAGAAAGTATGGATAAAGTTAAAGGTAGAAGACATTAATTTTTCCGAGTATTCAGATAGTTTGAGGATTTCAGGCAGAATAGTAGAATCTTCTGAGGAGGTTCAGGGGCATTTCCATACCTTTGATGTGAGAGTTGGAAGTGAGATAACCCTTTTTAAGGAGAAAGGTTTTAAAAAATACGAAATAGAAGAGCTTAATAGGAAGAGATATAAAAGAGAGTTCTTTATAGTCTCTTTAGATAGCAACTCTATATCTGTTGCTAAATTGAATTATAAGTTAGAGATATTGTTAGATGAAGATATTAACGTTCCGAAAGATCATCCGGAGAGAGAAAGCATCATCGAGAGTTATTATAAGAAGGCCGTTGATCTATTAAAGGATGCAAAAGTAATTGTTGTGGTGGGACCTGTCTTTTATCCAGAGAAGTTTAGGGATTATTTATCTGAAAGATTTAGAGATAAAAATATACTAACTTTTAGGATATCTTTAGGTGGTATAAGTGGTATATACGAATTCATAAATAGAACAGAATATCTAAAAGTTTTGGGAGAGCTTGAAATTGCAGAAATAAATGAAAAAATAGAGGATTTTATAGTTTCTGTTACTAAAAATAAGGGATGTTTCGGAATAGATGATTTGCTGGAAAAAATAGATTATTGCAATTTGGAGTATGTTCTATTATCTTATGAATGGTTTAGGAGGATAAAATCAGATAGAAACTACCTGGATAAGATACTGAGAGTTTTAGAGAAGGCGGATGAATGTAATATAGAGGTATACTTTGTTAGAAGGGAAAATAAGAACTTTGAATTTATAGATAAGTTTGGGATTGTAGGTAAGGTTAGATATTAAAATACCTGAAAGACTAAATAAAGAGTTATGAGGGGTCAAACTATGGTGGTCGGGTTATTCGTTATACTTATTGGTATTTTAATATTTGTGTATTGGATACTATTACCTGTTCCAGAAAAAGAAAAACTATTGGAGGAAATATATGGATATAGGAACGTTAGTAATCAATCCACTACAAACCTTAGTTATGAAGCAAACGTAGTTTCTAAGCTAATTTTAAGGGATATATACCTATATTCTGATAAAAAGGAGATAAATGTGGCTAGGGACTATTATTTAGGTACTTTAGTCCCTGTATCGGAAATAGGCTTTGGGGATGTATATGAAGAAACGACAATTTTTTTAGGAAAAAAATATAAGATAATAAGGTTTTTTTATTCAAATGAAGACGCAATAGCCTTATCTTTTATTTCTAAATGTACGGGCGGTTATTTTACTATAAGAGTAAATGATTTTGAAGTATATAGTGGATGTCCAAGCGGTATACAAAAGGTTCTTATACAAAAAGACTATCTTAGAAGGGGAGATAATATCATAAGGATTGATTTTTATCCTACGTCTATCTTCTCTAAGGCAACATTTTCTCTAAACAATACAAAACTCATATATATGAATAGGAGTAAGATAGAATATAACTTTTATTATCAAGGAGAGAGGGTTTATATATCATACAATTTCTGTCCAGCAGATTCAAATTCCATAAACTTCTATATAAATGATTATAAATTACCGATCTATTTATGTCAAAATGATTACCTTGAGATTACTAACTATTTAAAGAGTGGTCTGAACTATATAAAGGTTACTTCAGAAATAGAAACTAAAGTAGATCTGAAGTTTATAACTTCTAACAGTATTTTTTATTATCCTTTTAATTTTACAATAAAGGATATAGCATTTTTATATGTCATTAAAGAACAGGGGGATGCAGATATTTATGTAAATGGATGCAAGTATAGCTTAAATACATACCAAACATCTTTCATGTTCCCAGTAAATAAAAGCTGTCTAAGTTTAGAGAACGTTTTAGTGATAAAGCCAAAGGGTTTTGTTAGGATTAATATGCTATCTCTGATTTAAGATGCTGTTAGATGATATAGCAAGAATACGTGGAACTTGGACATATTTAAGGGAGAGTGTATCGAGATACTCTTCTCTCAGTCAGCAAGAGAGAGAGAATGTTAAAAGGAGATTATTGGAAATGAAAAAATACGTAGAGAGCCTTATATCTAATTATAAAGATGCTCTAGTAGCTGCTACTATTCTTGACGAAGCTCAAAGGCTTTTACAGAGTATTCATTCACTGATTTCTCTTTTAAGAGGAGGAGATTATTATGGATCGGTATCTCCGGAAGAACTAAAGTTACGTTTATCGAGAGTAGACAATAGTTTAAATGAACTTTTCAGGCTCGTAATGGAAAGACGAACAGTATTAGAGAATGTGTCATATTCTAGATCTAAGAGAGAAGAAGTCAAAGCAACAACACCAAAAGTAGAAGTTAAAGAAGAAGTAACAAAAGAGGAACCGGAAATTAAAGCTAAAGAGTCAGAAAAACCTAAAGAAGAGAAAAAAGAAGAGAAAGAGTCTAAAGAGGAGGAGAAAAAAGAAAAGAAATCCAAAGAGAATAAGATTATAAGAAAGATATTTTTAGCTTTATCTTTTCCTTTTATATTATTATCATTATATTATCTATTTATTTCAAATTCTATTTATTTTTTGATTTTTAGTTCAGTTGCAATAGTTTTTTATTTTCTTGGTAGTAGAAAGATACCTTTTGGAGCTATAATAATGGTTGTTTTACTATTTATCATTATTCATACATTTACAGCAACTGCATTTTCGAGATATATATGTCTATCTACAGGCTATTGTCCGGGAGAGAGTAAAGAGGAGAATAATGAAAAATACCTTGCAGCCGTAAAAGAGAATATTTTGAAGGCATTCAGAGATATGCAAATGATAATGAGCAATCCCGAGGCTTATTTCATTGAAAAGCAAGCTGAATCGGAAGCTTTAGATGAGTCATATAAATACCTTTTAGATATAAGCAGTCCATATTCAGTTTATCCTGTTTATTATATGGTTGGTAAGTCCGAAAAAGAAGTAGATATCTCTAAATCTCCTCCGTTACTTTATTCTGTAAGGAGCTCCTTACCGGAAAACGTTCAAGAAATAAGAGTAGATAGTTACTGTATGGTCTCTCCAGGAATAAGTCTAAGCTGTATAAAGAGTATTGATTATGAGTATAATTTTTCGTATAATGGAAAAGTTTATTATGTAATAAAACAGACTAATGAAAAATTACCAATATATGGAATATTGAACTATTTCTGCTATATACCATCTTTTACTATAAATTTAACATCTTGTGAAGACTTGAGATCTTCTAGGTTTTATATGAAAAATCTATTCATTTTAAGGTTAAATGGAGTAAAGACTACTACTTATTATAAGTTCCTAGTTGTGGATTCAAATCTAATAGCGCAGGCTATTAAGAACAATAAGGACATTTATGCTTATCTTAATATGAACGAGTACGAATACGATAGGGGATACTTTAAAGGTTTTATAGATTTTCCGAAGATAAACGTTCTAAGACTTGGAGTAATATCAAAATATCCCTTAATTATATTTGAAGAGAATAAAAATGCAGGAAGAATGGTAAATGATGTAATATATATCTCTCTGTCGAATATAGAAGAAATATATAATATATTAGGGATCCGTATAAGGATTACTTATAACCCAAATGAGACATCAATAAAGACAAACCTTCCTAAAGAAACAAACAATTCTCTTTATTCTTTAAATTGCACAGATGGTAATGGAGAGATAACGTGTAATATATGGTTTAATTATGCAGATGACGGCTTCCTAGGAAGGAACTTATATCTTAATTTGTATAAAGAGAATTCAGAAAGTCTATTTTTCTTCATACCTATAGAAGTAGGTATAGGGAGAGCTTTTAGAGAGTATTCTGAAGTTTTAATTACAGCAGAGGCAGAATACGATATAGAAAAAATTATTAGTAATTCTATAGAATACGTTCCCCTAGCGATTCCAAGTTAATGAGTTTAATATATAAATGTATCTACAGCTACCCACAGGTAAAAAATATAAAATATAGTAAATGTATGATATTATATGAAGAAGAGTACAATTAACCTATTGTTAATTTTGCCTTTATTAGGAGCAGTAATGTTGTTTCACGCATGTCCAATAATTATAGGAAAGGCTGAAAGTCAGGAAGTTAAGCCTTATCAGAGACCATCATGGGCAGTTAATAAACCCGGAAGTATAGATTTGCTTGTATCGGATGTAGATGCCATAATAGATTATACAGTATCTCAGGGATACGAGACGGAATATACATTGTCCTATTCTTCCTCAGTATATACGGGGGAGAAAGATAAGAAGTATAAGGTTGATTATATAATCGGCTCTTCAATATCTGGTATTATTGAACAAGGTTCTAATTCCACATCAGAGGCATATTATGAGAGTGTAAGCGGTAGTTTCTATCCTGATACCGCAGATATAAAGAAGTTTAAGTTTGTTATCCCTGCCAATTTAAGTGGAATAATGTATGTGAATTTATACCTGATATACAATGTATCCGATTTTAAAACAAAGATATTGATTCCCCTGGACGTTAAGAAACCGCCTTCAGGAACATCAGAAATCTCTAGCAATATACCGATCTTCTATTCGGCATCTCCATTAGTTCCTTCTAAGAATACAGCGTTTTTACAGGTAACTCCGCGTAGGATTATTGTAAACTTTAACATTGTAGATGCTGTTGGATGTTTAGCTGGCTATACAAGGATACAGCCCATCCAATATACAGCTAAAGTAAAGTATGGAAGCTCTTATGTTAATTCTGAAGGCTTTATTAATTGCAAACCCTCAGATATAAAGAGCATACCAGCCAATATAACATGTATAATAGAGATATACAAGGATAATAATATTTATAAGGCCTTTTCATTAGGTGAAGTGCATTTAGATTTGGAATTTGAGATAGATAAATATAGCTGTAGCTTTACTAGAGAATACATAATAAACATTAGAAAATATGAAGAATAAATGAGTAATAGGATTATCCTTTTTGTAGATCTTTTCTTTTTTTCGGTATTGTTGTTTCAATCCTGCATTTATCCCGAAGCCAGAGGAACTGGTAAAGAGTACCTTATACAGGTCTTAGGTTATAACTTACCTTTAGTTATGAAGAAGGATATATCGTATAACATACCTGTAAGGATATACCTCGAGGATACTAGCCTTGATTGGGTGGTATGTTTAGCTTCCTTTAGATCTCCAGCCTTTGAAGTGAGTGGAAGCAATTGCATAAGGAAAGATCATGAATCTAATATTTACGAAATATATTTACCTAAGGATGGTTATATAAGAGTAGTCAACACAGATTACATACTCACAGAAACTTCGGATATAATTATTAACGCTTGTTATACCTACTATAATATCTTTTCTATGATGGGATGTGCCTATAGGGATAGATCATGTGAGGTTAACATTACGGGAGTCTCGCCAAGGGTTAAGTATCTTGATATAAGTAGAGCGGAGGTAATATACGATAGAAAGAATAACGAATTCTATTTAAGGATCTATTTATATCCAACTGAAGAAGAGAACGTTTATTTAATGTCTATAAACGAAAATATTAGTGAATGCTATGTTCGTAGTCCAACTGATAGATATAGGGTAAATTATGTGCTTAAATATAGTAATAGAAAAGTTGAAGGGAGCATAGATCTGAGACCTGGAGTAGCTAACCAGGTAGATGTTAATTTAACAGAACTTGGTATAAGGGATGATCTATATTCTGTCTATCTTGAGTTTCGGGTAGATTATATAGTCATGCAAAAGATATACTTAGGCTCTGTAAGGATTGAAAAATAAAAATTTAAATTTAAGTTAAACTTAGAATTGAATGTATAAGAGAAGGGACCATCCAAAGAAGGGAGAGTATGTTGTATGCATAGTAAAAGAGATAGAAGATGTAACAGTAAGAGTATCTTTAGAAGAATATGAGAACTTTACTGGAATTATACCTATCGATGAAGTATCATCTAAGAGGATATCCAACTTGAGGGAGGTAGTGAAGGAAGGTATGATAGTGGTTTGCTATGTAATCGATGTAGATCCTTCTTCAAGGGTAGCTACGTTATCCCTAAAGAGAGTAGACGAAAATAGAAAGAAAGTAAAGATGCAGGAATATAAGAAGGAGAGACAAGCGTATATTTTACTTTCAGACTTCTGTAAAAAAGAAAATATAGATATTTCATCAATATTAGACAAGATAATTTATGCAAATGATGGAAAAAAGCTATACGAAGTATTTACTCATGCATATATAGATGGACCGAAGGTATTAGAGTCTTTTGGGATAAATAAAAGGATATCCGAAAAACTCTTTAACTATTTAAAAGAGAATTATAACGTTCCAACTTATGAATTAAAGATAAAAATAGACATATATACGTTGAGAGGCGACGGTTTAATAGTTTTGAAGGAATTTTTAGAGGGAATAAAAGAATTGGGATTTGTAGTAAAATATTTGGGATCTCCAACCTATTATATTTATATGCAGTCTTATAATCCGAAGGAGATAGCAGAAAAGAAGAAAAAGCTTTTTGAATATATAGATAGGAGAGCAAAAGAACTAAACATAGTTTATGAGAACGTTATTGAGGAATGAAGGAAATAAGGAAATGCTTAAACTGTAAAGTTTATACTTTCAGGGAAGTTTGTCCATATTGTGGAAATAAAACTAAGAGTATAATTCCCCCAAAGTTCTCTCCCGAAGATAAATGGGGGGAATATAGGAGGAGAATGAAGAAGGGATTATTTATATAGGTATATTGGTTATATAATTAATGGTATGGGTTTATGTTAATAGGAGCGAGATAGATAAAGTAGAAGAGCCGCATTTTATATACGCTGTAGGTGGGGGAATGGGCAACCTGGCAAAGATAGTTGGTAGGACATTAATAAAGAAATATAAACCGAAGTTATTAGGATATATAGTTTCTAAAGCTTTTCCGGATATTTCTTATTCAAATAAAGACGGCATTTTAAGTAAGTCCTATCCTATAAAGCTTTATTACTTTACTCATAATGAAAGGGATTTCTTGATTTTATATGGTAACCTTCAACCAGGTTTATTGGAGGATGTTGGGATTTCGTTAGAAGAGAGGTATGATGCTACTATAAAGGTCTTAAGGATACTCAAGAAGTTGAATACGCAAATGATAGTATCCATAGGGGGTTTAGGATTGGAGCTAGAGCCCGATTCACCAAAATTATATCTTTCTTATAATAAATACTTTGACAAAAAGTTTTTAGAGGATAAAGGAGTGCAATTCGAAGTTTTCTATAGGAACAATATTGTTGGTATGTCTGGACTATTCGTTAGTTTATCGAGTTTCTATAAGATACCTGCCTTTATTCTTTTAGCAGAAACTTATAGTACCAATCAGATAGATGGCTATATCGGTGCATCAAAGATATTAGAGGCATTAAACAAGTTATACGAGTTCGATATAGATACTTCTAAGATATACGAAAAAGGAAAGGAATTAAGAGAGAAAGTTAAAGAATATATAAAAGAGAGTTTAGAGAGAATGCAGAAAGATAGAAAAATGCCGGACTATTTTGGTTAGCTTTTCTTATCCTTTTTAATATTTTTTATAGTCTCTTGAAGTATTCTATTTGCAATTAATAAATCTCCAATTGTCCTTGAAAGGTCGATAATCCTAAAGGATATTTGATTTAGTAGGTTATTGAACTTCTCTCTTGATATTTTAATATCACCCTCATCTGTGGATATCTTTATCTCCTTAACATCTTCTATCTCTATTTTAGATGGAGAATACCATAATACAAAGTCTATTAGAGACTCTATACCATCAGCTTTTCCGTCAATTTCTATAAAGGACGACCAAACTTTAGATTTTTGGTTATTTATCTCAATTTCTTTTTCTATAGGTTCTTCTATTTTAGATTTTTCTATTGAAATTCCCTTAAATTCCTTAATTTTTCCTTCAATTTCCCCTAAAAATTTTTTCAGAAATTCTTTATCATTTCCCAGGGCTTCTATAAATGCTTTAAACTTCATTTTGAGAACATGGATATTTCAACTTTCTTATATCTTCCATCTATTACCCAGATATGTTGCTTGTTGCATACGCTACATTGTAGCCTTATATCAACACCTTTAGAAACTTTAAATACCCCCCTTTTTCTCTGTGATATAGGTCTTTTACTATATTTTCCCTTGTTTCCCATACCTTTTTTACCTTCTCTAGCCCTCCTAGAACCAAAAGAAAGTCCTCTCCTAACTTTAACTGTCTTCACAATTATAACTTTATGTTGAGTAGTTTTCTTGCAGAATGGGCAGTACTTATTTACAGTTCTTGGTAACTTCATTAAGAATATCTATATAATAATATTTTAAATTTTTCTAGATCTCTTCTGCTACGCTTTGCTTACCTTTCGTTAACTTTTCAGCGATAGAGTTCTGTAGTATAACTATATCGTTATAGTGAAAGGGACCATAGGTCTTTCCTCCAGGTGCTAGTATTTTTGGGAGGGATTCTGCAGTTATGATTATAATTTTTTTATCCTTTACCTTCCTCTTGATTATAGATTCATCCGATAATATATTCAACAATGCATCCTCATTTGGATATTCACCTTCTAATAAGTTCTTTATAATATCCTTTATATATACAGAGATCGCTTTGTTTAATATTTTGTAAATTGTTTTCTCTTCATCTTCTAAGTCTTTTTCTTCTATTAATTCTATATTTTCTTTATTTTGTAATATTATGCATTCTATAATTTTTTTTAATCTGATTAGCATAATTTCCCTAAGTAAAATTTTTATTTGGTTTAAATTATCTTTAAGTTTTTGTGTTTCTTCAGAATTAGGATCAGATTTTTCTATCTGTTTTTTCAATTTTCTTATTTCTTCCGATATTTTTTTAAAGAAATTTTCTGGCAATTTTTTTGGTTTTATAATGTCTTGTTTTTTCTCAAAATTTAACGTTGAGAAGAGATCCTCTATTAGGTTATTTGTCATGTATAATACATTGAAAATAAAGTTTATATTATAGCACCCCGTATAAATCTTTTATGAGTGAAATTAGGGCTAGTTTAAAAGATTTATGCTTCAATTGTGGGAGGAACATATCCTCTAGTAGATTAAATGGTGGTTTTCCTTGTGAGGAAGATTTGAGTGAAAGTGAGATAAAGGAAATAAGAGAGGATTATTTTTTGGAAGATTTATATAAAATATTAGAGAGAAAGAATAGACTTTATAATTTCAAAAAATTGTATGAGATAGAGAGGGAAAGTAAAGAATTCTTCAATTTTTTCTATAATGTTATAGGATCCGAGCCTTGGTCGATACAAATTGCATGGTTTAAAAGACTAATAAAGAACAATAGTTTTGCGATGATAGCCCCAACAGGCACCGGTAAGTCAACCTTTATTGCAGTATCATCGATTTACTTTTCTAAAAAAGGTAAGAAGATCCTAATAATCTTACCTACTAAAGTTTTGGTTACTCAAATGTATGAAAGAATACATGATTATATGGAGAAGTTAAAAATATCGTTAGAAGTCTTAATGTATAGTGGAAAAAAAGAAGAAAAGAAAAGAATAGAAGAGGGGAATTTCGATATCTTAATACTCTCTAATCAATTTATTTCAAAAAATTTTTCAGTTTTAAAGGATAAAAAGTTCGATTTTATATTTATAGATGATGTAGATGCCTTTTTTAAGGGATCCAAAAATATAGAAAAAGTATTAATGTTATTGGGCTTTAGTGAGGAAGATATTTCTATAGCTAAGGAGGTTATAGATTTGAAACTTAAAGGGAAGTTTGATTTTAAATCAAAGTTAAGGGAAGAGTTAGAGAATATTAAAAAGAAGGATCATGGAACCCTTATTTTATCTTCAGCTACGGGTAGTGTGAGAGGAAAGAGGGTAAAGTTATATAAAGAGCTGTTAGATTTCTCTGTAGGGACTGGCGTTAGCAAGCTAAGAAATATAGTAGATACTTTCATAGAAGATGCAGGGGATTTTAAGGAAAAGGTTTTAGAATTAGTTAAGAAGATGGAGGATGGTATATTAATATTCGTTAGTAAGGAGTATGGTACTGAATATGCAAAGGATCTATATAATTTTCTATTAGAAAATGGAATAAAGGTGGGCCTGGTTATATCTAAAGAGAAAAGCTCTTTAGATAATATAAAGAAGTTTTCTTCTGGTGAAATAAACGTCTTAATAGGGATGGCTCATCACCATGGATTGCTAGTAAGGGGATTGGACCTTCCTACTAGAGTTAAGTATGCCATATTCATTGGAATACCTAAAATATCCATCAATATTACAAAGTATGAGAGGAACTTAAGGAATCTTTTAATATTATCAAACGTTGTTAAGGATCTAGTTGAAGAGAAGCCAATTATCGATAGGTTGATAAAATCTTTGAATAGGAAGATTAAGAGATTGTCGAGTGAAGCCATAGTCCTATTATCAAACGCTTATTCTTCAGGCGAAAACATAGAAGACTGGATGGAATACATATTAAGAGATGTTTATGAGTTAGAGAAAATAGTAATGAAATATATAAAGGATCCAGATTTTTTGAAGAAACTAGATTCTCATCCTAGTTTAAGCTTAAGAGTAAAGGGAGAAGATATATATCTAAATATTGTTGATATCAAAACTTACATTCAGGCCTCTGGTAGGACTTCAAGGTTATATGCGGGTGGATTGACTAAGGGTTTATCGGTAATACTTTCAGATGATGATAAACTCTTAAGGGCACTGGATGCAAGGTTAAGGATATACTTCTACTATTAACGGGAATTTTACATACATTTAACAGACTATTAATGAAAGGTTAACGTTTGTATGTTATTACTATATAAAAATAATTATTCACCACGTAGAGACAGATTAAATATATGTAACGTAATGTTAAATTTAGGTTTTATCACGTTTAAAGGTTATTAAAGGTTTGTTAAAAAAATCTTAAATGAACGTTCAGGATATGTTAAATCACCTGAACAGGATGCTATGCGTAAATAAAAAGAATAATTTCAGAGGAATTATTGTTATATCTGGTTCTAAGTATAAAAAAATACTAGAAAATGTTATTTCTAGGTATTTAGAAGTTATTGATAGGATTCCAGAAGATATAAAATGTTTATATGTTACCGAGGATTATTACGGAAGTTTCTCTACAAGGTATGATGAAGTTAAGAAGGTATTAGAGGAACGCGGTCTAAAGTTAGAGAAGGGAAAATATAAAGATTCTGTTAATTATATGGGTAGATCGTTTGATTTACTAATATCAGATCTATACAGATCCTTAACACCAGACTATATAGGGAGGTTAATAGGTACAGTTTCTGGGGGAGGTTTGATAATATTCCTAGTTGAAGATTTTAATAAATTTGAGGAGATAGAGACATTTTTTCATCAGCACTTATTAACGCCACCTTATAAAATTGAGGATGTTAGAAAACTCTTTGAGAAGAGGTTTAAGAGAAAAATCTTGGAATACGAGAATATATTGGTAATAGATTCCGAAAAGGAAGAAATAATTAAGGATATAAAAGAGGAATGCAATTTAAATGAAGTAATTCCATATTTTAGAAAGCCCCCAAGTATTCCTGCAGACATAAAGTATTCCGAAAAGATATATAAATTATGCTTAACTGAGGATCAGGTCAATGTTTTAAAACTGCTTGAAGGTTTATTAGAAGAAGGTAAGAAGGCTTTTTTAATAATAGCAGACAGAGGTAGAGGAAAAAGTGCAGTCTTGGGTCTATCTATTGCAGCTTTATCAGAATATTTATTGGATAAAAAGAGATTAGTAGATATAGGAATTACTTCTCCTTCAAAGGATAATGTTAGGACTCTTTTTGAATTTCTAAGAATGGGTCTAAAGAAGTGTGGAATAGAGTTTGAAGAAAAAAGGAATAAGTTGATTATAAATAGGAAGATATTTATAGAGTATAGGTCTCCACTGAACATTCTGGGAAAGAAATACGACTATCTCTTCATAGATGAAGCAGCTGGTATAGGAATAAACTTACTCTATCAATACCTAAATAAGTATAAGAAGCTTATTTTTTCTTCAACAATACATGGATATGAGGGTGCTGGAAGGTCTTTTTCAGTTAGGTTTATGAAATACCTAAAAGAAAGGAAGGACTTTGAGGTTTTGGAATATAAAATGAAGGAACCTATTAGATATGGAGAAAATGACCCTATAGAGAGATGGCTATTTGATACACTGCTTTTAGATGCTGAACCTGATGAATTAAATGAAACGGATATAGAGATGATCAAAGAGAAGAGAGTTAAATTTTATAAGATCCCATTAGAGGAATGGTTTGAGAAGAGAGAGGATAAATTGAGATCGTTTGTGGGTATATATGTATTGGCTCACTATCAGAATAGACCTAACGATTTAGGTATGATCGCAGATGCCCCACATCATGACGGTTTTGTATTAGAACTAGAGTCTGGGAAGATAGTAAATGCAATTCAGGTTGCATATGAGGGTGGTATAGACGAAGATACTATAGAAAGGATGTTGAAAGATTACAAACCTAAAGGGAACATAATCCCAGATGTTATAGCGAAACATTTTAGAGAGAAGGAGTTTCCCAAGTTAAGGGGTATAAGAATAGTTAGGATTGCTACACATCCTTCAGCTCAGGGATTAGGCTTGGGATCGATAGCTCTAAGTAATTTAACAGAATGGGCTAAAAAGAATAAATTTGATTGGATTGGAACAAGTTTTGGAGTTACTTATGAGTTATTGAATTTTTGGTTAAAGAACGGTTTTGTTATAGTACACTTATCCCCTGAAAAGAACAAAGTATCTGGTGAGTATTCCGCAATTGTTATAAAACCTTTAAATAAAAAGACTGAAGAAATAGTAAAGAGATTAAACTATGAGTTTAGATGGAGGTTTATTAACCAAATAACGGATGTATACTTTGATCTAGAGCCTGAAGTAATTAGAAAACTGTTAGAAACACCCTATGAAATTAAACCTCATTTCGATATATTATTAACGGAAATACAAAAGGAAAAAGCCAAGGCATATCTTAAGGGACCTATGACATACGAAGCTGCTGCGGATATCGTAAGGAATTTATTTATCTATTATTTAATGTATAATGATAAAAATAGGCCAGAAATAGCAGATCAAAAGATGGAAATATTGATTGCAAAGATTTTGTTGGCATGGAGTTTTAGAAAGATATCAGATTATTTCGATATTACATCTGGTCAAGCTAGGAAATATATAAAGAAAGCTACAAAAGAAATATATAAATGGTTATTTGATTAATCTTTTTATTACTTCAAAGAATCTATCTATTTCTTCCTTAGTATTATATAAATATAAACTCGCCCTTACCGTTCCACCTTTCTCAAATATTCCTAAATATTTTATTAAGGGGTGTGCACAATGATATCCAGATCTAACTGCAATACCCTCTAGGTCTAATATCTTAGCGGCTTCATGTGGATGATAACTCTCAAATACAAAAGAAAACACAGATCCTCTATCTTTTTCCTCTTCCGGTCCAATTAATTTGATTTTTTCATTTTTAATTTCAAGATATTTATCTAAGAAATATCTTATTAGGGTTTTTTCATAGTTTTCAATGTTTTCCATTCCAATTCTCTCTAAATATTTTATTGCCTCTGAAAAAACAATTCCATCAACTATATTGGATGTACCCGCTTCAAACTTCCATGGTAAATCGTTCCAAACAGCATCATACATATCAACATCTTTTATCATATCTCCACCATATAAGAACGGTTCCATTTTTTCTAATATTTCCTCTTTTCCATATAAAACACCAATACCTGTAGGTCCTAACATTTTATGAGAGCTAAATGCTAAGAAATCTATATCTAATTTTTTAACATCAACTTTCATATGTGGAACACTTTGTGCACCATCTATAACTACTATTGCACCTTTTTTATGTGCAATCTCTATTATTTCTTTTATAGGATTTATAGTACCTAATACGTTTGACATATGAGTAACTGCAACTATTTTTGTTTTATCATCAACTTTTTTCCCTAGTTCATCAAGGTTTAATCTATAATTTTCTAGAAATACATATTCTAATTTTGCTCCAGTTTTTTTAGAAACGAACTGCCACGGTACTATATTTGAATGGTGTTCCATTATCGTTATAACTATTTTATCACCTCTCTTCAGATTGTTTAATCCATAAGAATAAGCTATTAGGTTTATAGATTCTGTAGTATTTCTAGTAAATATTATTTCTCTCCAATCCTTTGCATTAATAAACTTTGCAACATCTTTATGTGCATTTTCATATAGTTCAGAGGCTTCTTGCGATAATGTATGTATACCCCTGTGTATGTTTGCATAATGGTTTTCGTATACTTCTCTTATTTTTTCTATTACTTGTCTTGGTTTTTGAGATGTAGCAGCGTTATCAAAATAAATCAAGGGTTTTCCCCTTATCTTTCTTTTTAAGATTGGAAAGTCTTCTCTAATTTTATAAACATCGAACATAATAGATACTTCATGTATAAAATTATTAAGTTATGTGGTATTAGTGATTATTCTGCAACTTTTAACAAAAAGTTAGATATAGATAAAGTAATTAGTTTGTTTAATGGATACGAGGTTTTGGATAAGGATAAAGACTCTGCAAGGTTATCTAAAGGTGATAAGAAAGTTTTTATATATTCTTCGGGTGAAATAATTTTTATTGGTTTTAGTGAAGGCGAGGTTGAAGAGATGTGTAGAACTATTGATAAAGTTTAAAAAGTAAAGTTAATAGATTAACATATAGCCCCCGTCGTCTAGTCAGGTCTAGGATACGGGGTTTTCGTCCCCGAGACCCGGGTTCAAATCCCGGCGGGGGCATTTTTTAAAGATTTCTTTTTTGATTAATCATTTTGATAAACATACCTTTTTAATAAAAGGAAGAAATACTAATTTCGTATGAAGGGACAAACAGGTATAGGAACTTTGATTGTATTTATAGCATTGGTATTGACAGCAGCTATAGCAGCTTTCTTAATAACACAGACTACTGTAGCTACACAGTCCAAGGCTGCAGCTGTTGCAGATCAGGCAAGGGAGAGGACTGGAACAACATTAGAGGTTGTAAGAGTAGAGGGATTTGTTAATACTGATAGTGCTTCTTCAAACTATGGAAAGATCGATAGATATATATTGTATGTAAGGTTAGCACCAGGATCCTCTCCGATAAACTTGGATACAACAACTATCTTGTATTATACAGCTAATGGAAGAGAAACTTTAACTTATGGAAGTAACCAGACAGACGAAACTGCATTAGCAACTGCAGATGGAAAGTTCTACAAGTTAACTAAGTATTCATCAGAAAAGGGAACAGATAATATATTAGAAGCAGGAGAGCTATTGGCATTAGGTGCTATGGTTAATTATACATTAGGAACCTCTGACTGGTGGAGGCTCTCTATAGTACCTAAGGAAGGACAACCAGCAGAGGTATACGGAATAGCTCCAGATGTATTTGTAGGAAACGTAATAGTATTAAGATGAAGGCTCAGGTTTCTTCCGTTTTTTATTTATTATTATTTGTAACAGTTGCATTTTTATCAGCTTATATAATTTACAATCTAAATGTTAAAAATGCTAATGTTTTAGCTAAGGATGTTGTTGTAAAGACAGATCAAACTAGAATACCAGTATTTGATATAAGAGATGTATCATATAGCGAATTCGGATCTACGGCTAGTATAAGCTTTAATATGATAAATTTAGGAGACAACTTAGTATTAAAGGGTTGGATAATAGAGTTTTTGTCTGGCGATATGTCTAAGGTAATATGTAGATCCATTATACTAACTGGGGATCCCAACGAAGCTTCTAGGATATCATCATCTTTCACAGTTACAAATAGAAACGCAACCTTAGATGTAGGAGGAATTATGCAATCTGGAGATATCGTGAATGTAGAATTAACATTGTTGCAAACCTGTTTAAACGAAACAATGCAATATGCTAGAAGAGAACCAAAGGTGATATTTAGGTTAGGTATACCGCCAACGTATAGAACTGCTATATTAACTTGTTCTGTAGATCCCAATACAGGCTATGCTACTTGTACCGAATAATTTTTAATTTTTATATTTTTGATTAACAAAAAGGATAAACTTTTCTTTAAAAATACGGAAGTTCCTTAATCATTTCTTATGAGGAGAGGTCAGGTAGGTGTAGGTGAACTATTAATTTTCTTAGCTACAATCGTTGTAGCAGTTGTAGCAGCAGTAGTATTCATTACAACAGCAACAAACTTGCAGCAAAAAGCATTTGCAGTTGGTAGTGAGGCTAGGGAAAGAGTTTCAGCTACAGTCGATGTAGAATCTATTACAGGATATAAGGGAAGTGGAACGGCAACATATGATTCTAAAAGTGTAGATAGATTCGTAGAGAATATAACCTTAGTAATTAAATTAGCACCCGGTGCAGAACCAATCAAGTTGGATGACGAAGCTACAACATTGCAAGTATTAACGCCAAGCTGGCAGTCATTAGCTATTAGATTGGGAGGATTTGCAGCTAGTAGTACCTCTGGAGAGACATGGCCCTCTGGATTCTATTCAGACTCAGATCTAAATAACGCTCTTCAACAAGTAGATCCAGAAAAGTTCTATGTATGGGTAAACCAGTCTGTAAATAGAGATGAAATATGGCAGGTATTGTCTCCAGGTGAGCTATATACATTAGTAGTTCCATTAAACAAAAATTCTAATCATATATTACCAGAGGAGACAGAAGTTGTAGTAAAGTTCGTATCTAGAACGGGTATATCTACCACATTAAAGTTTAGAACACCATCAGTAATAAAGGATCCAATAATATTGCTATATCCATAAAGGCTTTTTAAATTTTCGTTTTTTGCATATCTTTTTAGGTTACCTTTAATAAAAATCATATTTTTATATTTGATAAGGTTCTTATTATAAATTCTATGAAGAGCAATTTGCTCAAGGTGTTTATGGTATTACTTTCTTTGCTGTTAATCTCTTTACCTGTTTATGCCCAATGGTGGGACACAAACTGGAAATATAGAGTTCCAATAACAATTAAAGAAAACTCTGGAAGTAGTTTAACAAACTATCAGGTTAATATAACAATAGATACGCAATCTTTAATTTCTGCTGGAAAGATGAGATCAGATTGTGGAGATATAAGGTTTACAGATGCTAATGGAAATCCCTTAAGTTATTGGATTGAATCAAATACTTGTAATACTCAGAATACAAAAATTTGGGTTAAAGTTCCATCTATTCCAGCTAATGGACAAGTAACAATTTATATGTATTATGGAAATCCATCTGCAACTAGTTTAAGTGATCCTAAGAATGTATTTTATTTTTATGAAGATTGGGAATCTGGAAGTGTAAATAATACCATATGGACAGTTACTACGACTGGAACAGCATCCGTAACTAATACACAAAAATATCAAGGTACCTATTCTTTCTATACTAATTTGGGGGGTAAAAACCAGCAAACCACCCTTTCTACAAATTCAGGAGTTGTTAATTGTCCAATGACTTGTAGAGTAGATTTTTATTGGTATATGCCAACAGTAAGCCAGAATCAGGCTACTCTTTCATTTTCAATAGATGGAACTACAAAGGCTTCTTCAACAACAGCCATTACTTCATGGACTCTTGTATCTGCTACAAATATAGCTTCTGGTACTCATACCTTAACTTGGAGCGCCTCTACTCAAAATAATAAAAACGCAGCGCTTACCGCTTATATAGATTATATTATAGTTAGAGGTTATGCTTCCGTAGAACCTTCTGTTACGCTAGGTCAAGAGCAGACTTATGTATATATAACAGTTAATAATTATGATAGTGTAACATGGAATGTTTCATCTTCTGTAGAAAGTAAAACAAATTCTTCTTCTGTAAGTAATGTTTTAATGATAACTCTTTCATCCGATACTTTAACTTCAAGTATAGCAAATAATCCATTATATCCGAACTATACTTGTTCAATATCTCCGAGTTCTATTTCGATCACACCAGCAGGATCTTATACATTTAATGTAAGTTGTGTACCTTCTATAGTAGCTTCTCTTAACCCATCTTCCATAATAGTTTATATAAGTTCATATAATACCTCAACTCTTTCCTTAACAATTAATGATCCTAATATAAACTCAGTAAGCTTTAGTTGTTCAGCTCCATCCGGATTAACCTGTTCGGTTTCACCAGGTAGCCTATCTTCTAATGAAACTGCAACAGTAAATGTATCTGCATCTACATCAATTTCAGAGGGAACATATCAGGTTAGTATTACTGCAACATCAAATACAGGTGCAACCTTAACTCAAACTTTAACAGTTAATGTCTTGCAGAGAATGAAGGTTTCACTTAGCCCATCTTCCATAACTGTTTATATAAGTTCATATAATACCTCAACTCTTTCCTTAACAATTAATGATCCTAATATAAACTCAGTAAGCTTTAGTTGTTCTTCCCCATCCGGATTAACCTGTTCGGTTTCACCAGGTAGCCTATCTTCTAATGAAACTGCAACAATAAACGTATCTGTCTCTAACTCGGTTTCGGAAGGAACTTATCAAGTCAATATCACTGCAACATCAAATACAGGTGCAACCTTAACTCAAACTTTAACAGTTAATGTCTTGCAGAGAATGAAGGTTTCACTTAGCCCATCTTCCATAACTGTTTATATAAGTTCCTATAATACCTCAACTCTTTCCTTAACAATTAATGATCCTAATATAAACTCAGTAAGCTTTAGCTGTTCAGCTCCATCCGGATTAACTTGTTCAATTTCTCCAAGTAGCTTATCTTCTAATGGAACTGCAACAGTAAATGTATCTGCATCTACATCAATTTCTGAGGGAACATATCAGGTTAGTATTACTGCAACATCAAATATAGGTGTAACCCTAACTAAAACTTTAACAGTTAATGTTAAACAAGTAAAAGTATACTTTACTTCAAACACACCTTCAGATGGAGCAAATCTTACTTATCTATATTTACCAATAGAGTTTTATACATCAACAAATACTGTAAATATTGAAATAAATGGAATAAACTATACCTTAACTGTAAGTCCAAATAGTATAAATAGAGTAGGACTTTACTATACATACTCAAGTCCATCTGGATTACCTAGTTTACAGAGTTTTATAGGAATCTCTGGAGGATATGTAAGCTTTAGGGTATATGCAATAGGTCCTGTAGTAAACTCAACTGAAATAAGGACGGTATACCTACCACCATTGCAGTTTTACGTGAATTATCTATCTCCAACACCAAATAATGGTACAACATCAAACCTATGGTTATTACAAGTTGCAGGAGAAGTAGTTGATAATACCTTATCACAGGATTATTGTTACTTAGAATTGCTAAATCCAAATACTTCTACGTGGGATAATGTATCTTACTTACCAAACTGTAATGGATATATCTATAATACAAACTTGCAAGCATATGCAAAGGATACTGGAACGAACTATGAAGTCTGGTATAGGATAAGATTAGTTAACTCCCAGGGATTAAGCTATATAGTACCTGCAAGGGTTATTTACTATTCATATAATTCACAAACAGTATCTATAGTAAATCCCTCATTAAGCTATCAGAACTTAACTTATACAATTTATAATGCAATTGCAAGCGGATCTAACTATATTGTATTTGCTCCAGGTTCTTATAGGCTAAATCTAGTAATAAACACTACGGGTTCTGTTACTTTCTTAGGAACCGGCGTTACATTACAACCCTTATCCGTGGCATCTCCAATAATAACCGTTCTAAATGGAAACGTTACGATAGATGGTTTAACTATGTATTCAAAGTTATTTGTGGTAAGAGTTGATAACGGAAATCTTGTAATCAAGAACTCAAACATAAACTCTGATTTATATGCAATTCAAACAACTTCCAATTCAACCGTTTCTATTGAAAACTCAAACGTATATGGGAAGGTTGCAGGAATATATGCAGTTAACGGTTTATCAAGCTCTTACATATATAACTCAAAGGTTTCTTCAAACGTATGGGGAATATATCTAAAAGATGCTTATAGTGTTATTGTAAACTATTCCAGTGTGGATGCAAAAGTATTTGGAATAGTAATTGAGGGTAATTCTACAAACAATGTAATTGAGAATACAAATGTAAGTGCAAAGGTATTTGGAATTTACGTAAAGAGCGGGGAGAACAATATTATAAGGAATTCTTTGATAAATTCTGAAGTATTTGCAGTAAAGTTTGATTCTGGAAATAACGTAATAGAAAACTCTATAATAAACAATAAGAAAGTATTTGGAATATATTCGTTAGCGAATAACTCGATAAGAAATGTAACGATTTATGGTGGATTGTTTGGTGCTTATATGACAGGTAATGCACAAAACTTAAGACTATATGGAGCAAAGTTAGGAATAAACATATTCGGAAGCGGATATATAGGAAACTTATCATTAGATTCCGGTAATTTCTCAATACAGTATAACGGATCTGTGATAATAAGGTCAACGAACAAGGCACCTTCTGTTGTAGGATCGTATGTATTCGTAGGAAATCAGATAGAAATACTTGGTAGTATAAATGCAAATATAACGTTTATAACAGATTTAACAGGTAATTTGTCAGTTATAAAAATTGTAGGAAAGTTATCGAATGTTATAAGCAATACCACAACCTTTACTCCACAGGGATATGGAATATATGGACTATATATGACTGGCTAAAATAATTTTTAATATGCGTTCCTTAACTTTTTTGCTATATTTTAAACAGTTTATTTTTAATTAGTTTAAGGATTTCCCTTATAAATTATCTTTATGCTATGTAAGCATTTTGATAAGTGT
The DNA here is from genome assembly GCA_003568775.1 of Candidatus Nanoclepta minutus. Lineage (GTDB taxonomy): Archaea > Nanobdellota > Nanobdellia > Nanobdellales > Nanobdellaceae > Nanoclepta > Nanoclepta minutus. The sequence goes on from MWMI01000003.1 coordinate 62,209, forward strand.
GGTGGATGTCAAATACAAAACCTTTCATATGAAGAGCAATTAAGCTTAAAGGTTAATGAGGTAATTGATATATTTAAGAAAGAGCCGGAAGAAGTAATTCCTTCTCCAAAGATATTCTATTATAGAAATAGAATGGATTGGGCAGTTGGAAAGAATTATGAGGTTGGATTAAAGGAATTTGGAAAGTGGTGGGAATATGTTGATATATACGAATGTTTGTTGCAATCCAAGGAAAGCGATTATATAAGAAATGAATTTAGGAATTTTATAAAAGAAAATGGATTAGAACCTTGGGATAATAAAAATCATGAGGGTTTAGTTAGGTATTTAATAGTTAGAGAAGGTAAGTCTACTAAAGAAAGGATGATAATAATTTTATTATCTAGATTAGAAAATAAGGAATTGTTTTTAGAGTTTTTGGAAAGAATAAAGGATAAAATAACTTCTGCATATATAGGGATTAATCCAGAGATATCAGATGTCTCGTATTCTCATGAAAAATATTTAATATACGGTGATAAATATCTAAGGGAAAAGGCTTTAGATAACGTTTATTATATTCTACCGAACTCTTTCTTTCAACCAAACAGTTATACTTTACCGATAATGATAAAAAGAGCTATTGAATTCTTAGATCCTAAAGAAAACGAAACAATATACGATCTATATAGTGGTATTGGTACTTTTTCAATAGAAATTGCAAAGTATTCTAAGAAAGTTATTGGCATAGATGTAGAAAAAGAGACAGAAGAACTGTTTTATAAAAACTCTTTTGAAAATGGAGTAAGTAATACAGAATTTATCCTCTCAAAAGTTGAGGATTTGAATGAAATTAAAGCAGATAAGATTGTTTTAGATCCGCCTAGAGGCGGTATTCATCCGAAGGTTATAGGGTTAATCGGTAATTCTGGAGCAAAGAGAGTAGTTTACGTTTCGTGTAATCCTAGAACACAATACAGAGATATAAAAAAATTAAAAAAGTTTGGATATTCTCTGGAAAAGTATATTTTAATAGATCAATTCCCACACACTTTTCATATAGAATCAATTGCTGTTTTAGAAAAAAGGTAAGATATATTTATATATGTTAAAGTATTTTGTTATATAATGGTGAGAACGCAGTTTGGACTAACGACGCTTATAATTTTTATAGCAATGATAGTAACCGCAGCAATAGCAGCTGGAGTAATTATATATACAACGCAAACGTTACAGCAAAGAGCATTGCAAGTAGGTGCACAAGCTAGAGAAAGGGTTTCTACAGGTGTTGAGGTAACTAGAGTGTGGGGATACCAATACGATCTTCAGGCAAAGAGGTTGGATATTAACGTGCAAGCCATATCCGCAATAATGCCTGTAATGAGGCTAATGTCAGGATCAAAGCCGATAGGATTTGAGAGGATATCTTATATATTGACCACTCAGTATGGAGATTTACTAGCATATAAGGTTGGAACGGAAGTACCAACTGCAGTTTATGGAATATTACAGGGAGGAAACTACTTAATATATGGTTTCTTGTATAATGGAAACGTAAATGTAATCAGTGTAAATTCAAGTGATCAAAAAACATGTAGCGCAATCAATGATTATAACGGATCCTATATAATAGCAACAAAAACAGTTGTTAATGGAACGGTTGTAGGATGTTCAATATCCTTGAATGAATCTGCAATTAGTAGTCCACTAAGAGATGTTGATGTACTAAACTTACTATCGGAAATGAAAGCAGCAGGAATTGATTCACCATTTGCGGTAATAGGATTATTCGCATCCCAAATATCGCCATATATCCAAGAAGGAGATGTATATGAAATATTATTGTATATAGGAAAGTACTTAACACCGAATACAAGGTATACGTTACAGATAATACCGCAGGATGGATACATATTTACTATAGACGGAAGGATACCAACGGTCCTTACTAATGTACTAGAAGACGTCTGGGCTGGCTAGACAAATCTTACATTTTTTAATAATTATTTAGGGATAATCTCTAATAATAAGATTATATGCCGCCGTAGCTCAGCGGTAGAGCGGCGGACTTGTAATCCGCAGGTCGCGGGTTCAAATCCCGCCGGCGGCTTAATAGTTTTTTAAGCAGTATCAAATATTAAAAAACTTATTGTAGAATTAACTAATATTATAGCCCCCGTGGTGTAGCGGCAGCATACGGGACTGTCGTCCCGCTCACCCGCGATCTTTAATATTTTTACCGTTAATCATAATTTAAAATATGGAAAAGGCTTGGGTTTTTATTGCTATTGGTTTACTATTAGGAGAGGGACATTTTGGTAAAAAGGAATATAGAAATCAGGGGAGGATTGTATTTTCAAATACGAATCCTGTATATGTAAGGCTTGTCTATAAATTATTTACAGAGTTTTTTAACGTTCCCAAAAACAAAATTAAAGTATATATCTATTATAACTTAAATTACTATAAATTAGTAGAAGAAATACGAATGTTTTGGTCTAAATCTCTAAAGATACCTGATGAATATATCAGAATTTATACATATAAGAGAGATATAAAAAGAATTACTAGGCAATCAGAGAGGTGGGGGATATGTCAACTAAGAATAGACGATGTGAACATTAAGGATAGGATAGAAAACTTTTTAAGCTCTCTTTTTCAAAAATATTATATAGAGGGGTGAGCGGGGCAGAGATCCCGAGGCCCGGGTTCGAATCCCGGCGGGGGCGTTAGAATTCTTCTAATATATAACTTTTTGCAACTTCATTTGCAAACTTTAACCTTTCTTCATCGTTAAGCCCCTTATAATATCCATAAAAGTTCGCTGCATTCCAAGTATCTCCAGCTCCAGTCAGGATCTTAGGTCTTACTTTTTCTATTTTCAAATAAGCCTTTGATGGTAAAGAATATACAAAATCTGAGGAATGAACGTCTAGATTTTCTACATTTATTTCTCTAAATAACTTATTAGCTATTTCTATATAATTATCTCCCTCAATTCCTAAGTAATTACTTAAATAGCTTACCTCATATTCGTTTAAACTTAATACCCATATCCTTTTACTTTTAAGTATCCTTATTAGCTCATTAATGTTTTCTTTATTTATGGATGGGTCTCCTATATCTAAATATATTTTTGCATTAGAGACTTCTGTAATCCACTTTAATAGATCGTTAGATTTTTTGTTGTTATTCCAATTTCCAAAAAATATATATTTAGATCGTTTAATTATCTCTCTATATTCCTCAATTTTATCTACTTGAATTCCCCTTGAATCTGTTAGCATGACCCTATCTTCTTCCTCTAAAGAGACCGTGATATTATCTGATGTAAAATAGGGATATAGGGTTACGTTATACCTCTCAATAGAACTCTTGAATAAGTTATAAGATAGTTCTCCTAAGCAGGCTATCAAGTTATTTTTTATTCCTAACTTTCCTAAAGCTATAGAAAAATTTGCGGCATTACCCCCAATTTTCATTTTCGCTATAGATCTTATGTTACCAGTCCTTTTATCCAATTTTTCAATTGGTTTTACAATAATATCTATGAACAGATCGGGCAGACTAGTTATCATTAGAATATATAGCTCTATAGAAAATATATGATAGAGCGTTCCTTACAAATTCAAAGAATATTATAGAAATAACTGCCCCTATTGCAGAGTATTTACTTATTAATACAAGATCCAAAATTATTAGAGATACTAGGCTAAATAAATTAATGATCGATATTTCTTTTAGTCTTGAGTTTATCCAGAGTATATTATAATATAGCGATAGTGGGGATATAATTAGTAGGGATGTAGATAACTTTAGTAAGTTTGAAGAACTAGAGTAAGCTTCTCCAAATAAGAGAACTAGGATATCTCTTGAAAATATAAACATTAGTAGGGATATTGGGAGGTTTATAAGTAGTTGTAATATCAAGATATAGTTTGCATCCCTCTTTATTCTATTTATTTCCCATCTTGCAATTCTAGGGAACATTATTGGATAAATTGAAACAAAGGACATTACTATATAGACTACATTGATTGCATTATAGTATAGTGCTAGTATACCTGCGCCTAATAGGAGGGATATTATGTTGAACCTAACTTGGCTATAGAAGCTGTTAAAAAGGTTTATATAATTCACTGAAACAGCATTCTTAATCACTTCTTTCGTTATTTCCTTATTAAACTTAAAGTTCAGAGAATTTGGATACTTTTTTATTAATAGGGCTGTTTCTATTATAGAAAGAACAAAAAAACTCAGAAACAATCCAACTAAAGAACCTCTTGAATAGAAGAAGATAGATAGAAAGATTACGAGGATAAATTTTAGAAGACCCTCCAATAGATCAAAATATTTTACTGTCTTAAAATCAAGATTAGATATAAATATGGATGGTATAGTATACCTAACTGATATAAAGAAGGAGGTTAAAGTTAGCAAGAAGATAAGTGCAATATTTCTTGTAAAGAAAATACTCTGTATAATATCTTTCAAAAAAAATAAAATGAGGAAAGAAACTATTGATAGAGAGATATAAATAATTAGAAAAGATGTTAAATATTCAGATAATTTTTCAGGATTTTTTGAAAAAAATTTGAATGCTATATCTGGGATTAATAATGAAGTAAAAGAGTATATAGCTAGCGTTAGATTATGAAAATTTACGTATCTTCCATAGAAATCTGGTGAAAAAAATCTAGATAGAAATATCGTTAGAAAAAATGTAAATATCTTCAGGGAAAAAATTCCGATTTTCTGATTAATAAAATCCTTAATAATCTTTTTCCTTAAAATGTATTTAAGAAAATTTATAGACCTCCTTATAACTTTTTTTAAGTTATTTATAATATCTGAAAGGACATATTTATCTAAAAAGTATTCTATGTCTATATCAGATTTTATCCTATTTTGGATGTTGTATATTAGCTCTTCCATATCCAAGTCCTTTCTGAAGAAAAAGACTCTATTAATTCCGTTTAATCTAAATAGACTTAATATCTTTGATTTGTATCCAAACCTTACAAAATCTTTATTAAAACCTTCTTTTAGATCCTTTATGCTAAAGTTTATCCTTCCTTCCAGAAATAGTATATCATCGCTAAGTTTTTCCTTCAGTATTTTAATAGCTCTATACTTGCTTATTTTTGCTTTAGAAACAATAAAAACTACATTATATTTTTCTTTTATTTTTCTTATTTTTTCTATTTTATCTATTCCATTCAAGAAAACGTATATCTCCTTTTTCAGGTTCTTTAGTAATAAGATATTGTATATAAGTTCCTTCATATCTTCTTTATCCCAATAAACTACTATCTTCATGTTAGTAAAGAAACTATACATATTAACGCCTGTAGGAGGGATAGGGTAATTACTACCTTTCTCTCTGTAGCGCATCCAAAAATCTTTTTATTAATCTTTATCGCTAGGTGGGTCATACTATATATCTTCTCGTATGGTTCTTTTAAACAATTTTTTTCATCAGGTATACCGAAGTTTTCTTTATATATACCATCCTTAAGCCCCCTTAAGAATAGGATCAGTTCAATGAAATAAAGTGTATAGGTTATTACCCCAAACTTTTCCATGTTCCCTAAAATTATTAGACTTCCATACAATGCCCCTATACCATAAGTAAAGGAGTTACCTGGAAAGACTCTTGCAGGGTATTTGTTAAAGATAAAGAAAGCTAGTATAGAGGAAACCGTTATCAAGGAAGTGTAAGATATATAATATAGGCCAGATAGATAAGATTTTATTGCTAGGGATGTAAAGAGTATTAGGCCCATTGAAGCCTCTAATCCGTTATATCCAGCGATCATGTTAAATGCGTTTGATGCTCCTATAATACCTATAGGGACTAATACTAGGGGATAGAGCATTCCAACATCTATAGGACCTATGAAGGGTATATTGATTACTGAAACACCACTAGAGGTAACCATTAAAGGTAAGGCTAATGTAGAAGTTAGTAATACCCTTTTCCAATGTTTTATTCCTTTTTTCCATCCTAATACATCATCTAGAATACCTATTATTAAAGATAAAGAAACAACTGTCTCTATTATAAATATTTGAAGTAAATTAAAGGTCGTTTTTATCAGATAAACCTTCAGTGCCACATAAAGAAGGATTGATATACAAACGCTTAGGAGTACGAAAAAACCGCCTATCTCTGTAACCTCAGGTTTTTCATATTTGTTTAAATCCCTCCCAACAAGACCTAATTCTTTTCCTAAAACGATCCATCTTTTTACTAAGGAATAAGTTAATAAGAATGAGAATAAAAGGATAAAGATAGATAAAAAATATTCTATCATACTTCCCAAATAGATTTATAATTCTTTAGACCATATATTTCAGAGCACTTATTTATCTCTTCCAGATTCGTCGCTAGATAGAGACAATACTTGTATTCAGGTACTGTAAAGTTTTCCGGGTAGTATATCTTCCATACTTTAGATGGTTGAGCTTCTTGATATATTTCTAAAGGTATTTTGTATATTGGTGGAATTCCTGGGTATGTATAGAAGACTAATTCAAAGTACGGATAACTGTCCTCAAAGAAATAGAGCTTTACCCAGGTATAGTTCATGGATTTTTGGGAAATGAAGTATGCGGTAGCTAGAGACGATATATTATCGGGGTTCGTTATACTTGGAGTTACATATAAGCATCCATAATAGTCTGGATTTGGAAAATCTAGTCTAGCCCCTTCTAAGTATAGGCATCCTAATGTTAAGTTATAGTACTTTCCGTTATAATATAATAAGGCAGTTAAGTTTCTTACAAGCCATGGGGATATCTTGCTATAGTTTATAGATTCCCTTAATTGTTTTAGTTCGACAATTGGTTCTAAAAACTTTATATCGACTCTTACTATTCTTCCACAATTATTTATTCCTAAATCAGGTATACATCTAGGTATTTTCACATTATTTATATATAGATCCTCATCTAATGGGAAATCTCCAAAATAAGATAAAGTATCGTTATTTGCAAATACATAGTAAACTTTATTTCCAATTACTGTCCTAACACCAAGTTTTACATTATATTCCTCAGGTAAAGCAGAAAAGAAATTGGATATCCAGCTTACTTTATCGTACATTAAATCAGAACCTAACCTAGTAAACTGATAGGATTTTCCAATATCGGTTGGATCTATGTATAGATAGGAAGGCATTACGTAATCTATTTCATATATTTTTTTGATTAACTGTATCTCTTTCTCACTTAAGCCAAACTCTTCTATAGACTCCTTGCTTCCATTGAACTTAAACAATAGGCTTATCCATCCATCTCCTAACCTCTCTTTTAAATTAATTATCTTATCTATTTCTTCTTTTGAAAAGTTCAAGTCTTTATACAAATAATCATAAAATACTTTGTTTTTTCCGAATAACTCTAATATCTTAAAGATATGATAGTTATATGAAGAGTGTACATATAATAATTCTAGAGATTCGTTAAAGGACGTTCCAGCTAATCCATACCTCCCCATTAAATGATTCCAATACGGGTATGAATTATCTCCAGACAACCATACTGTTCTGTTACCTAATACCCTCATATAATATCCATAATCCCACCAAAAGTGTATGGCAGAGTTATTTTCTGTATTAAAGTTTATCCATAAGGCAGAATAAATTATATTATCCTCCGTTCCTCCAGTATATAGTGGGAAGAAGTAGTAAGTTATGTATCCGAATCTATTGTAAAATCCATATAAGATAGTAAGCAATAATGAGAACTTTAGGTATGAGGTTAAATTGAGATCTTTATTCCTAAAGTAATATTGGATAATAAAGTAAACGTAGAAGAACGCTGGAAAGATTAGTGGAAATATGAACAACCTTGTCCTCTGTAAAATATAAAATACTAGGTAAAATGCTGTAACTGAAGAAATTAAGAAGAAGATATGTGTTAATATTTCTGATATAGTGTCTTTCTTATATTTATCTAACAAACCTAGCCAGTTAAGAGATATTGGGAATAATAGAGATAAAGAGAATCCTGCAAAGAACGCTAATCTATATATATACTTTCCTATAATTAATAGAAGGATAGAAGTTATAAGAACGAAGAGTTCCTCATCCGAAATATCTTTATAGGACAGAATAATCCATGGGATTATAACGAAAAATACCAGAGACCAGGATAGTATTGTAGCGCCTGTTAGGGATAAAAAGTTATCTAATAAGAAGAGAGATGATAGGAACAATGCGGAAAAGGATAAGGCATATAGTAGTTTCCATTTCTCTTTTTTATCCCATAAGAGATAAATTAGGGCAATTGTGGAAAGTATAGCACCAGCTACCGTATAATTCCTTAAATATTCTAAACCAGAAAACTTTTGAAATTCTGCAACAGATGTAATCATTCTATCACTGTAAGGAGATATTATATTGTTTATATATTTTGAAATGTATGGGATAGATATGATTATTAGCAAGAAGATTAAGAACAATCTGTAGAATGTATTTTTCTCAACTATTTTAAATAATCTTAATCTTTCATATACCCTATCCGTTTTTTCGTATATCTTAAATTTGCTAAATAAATAATCCAGTAGGTATAGAGCTGGGATTACGAGTATTATAATGTTATGTACTTCAAATAGAGAGGAGATTAGGATGTCTTCATATTCTAATAAGGAGAAGTATGGAATAAACAAGGCATAATAAGAAATTTCTGGATTATTTCTACCCAATACGAACCTCAATACTTCTACAACTCCAATTACTAAAGGTATTATTACCCATCCACCCCATCCTTTTCTAGCTAAGATCGTTGAGAATATTAACAGGGTATAAAAGTATTCCTTTGATGGTTTGAATAAAGGATATAATATTAGAAGAGCTGTGAAGAGGGAAAGTAGTGTAAATGTCTGTAAGTGATCGCTGTTAGGAAAGTATTTTATAAAGTAGTATAGTAAAATTATTCCGGCTACAGTTATACCAATTAGGATGTATCTTTTGATCTTATTTTTTTCAGCATTATTCTTAATTCCTAATATATAGAAGTAGAGGGAAAGAACGATGAATAGTATTGCGCCAAGCTCTGTATCGAATGCTATTATCCTACTACCTATTAGAACATTTATGGAATATATAATGGAAGAGACGGTTGCTAGTTTCCTATCCTTAAATAGTTCCTTTGCTAATAGGAAAAAGACGACGGATGAAAGTCCAAAGAATAAGGGGACTGTAAAGTTGGCGGCTAGCCATGTAATTTGGTTTGCTAGTGGATATATCCCTAAAATTGATAGGAAGGAGAGGGATGGGATAGCTTTTAGTATCAATAAGGAAAAAAGTCCAAGATACGATACTAAATCCTTATCTGTAAGGTATGTTCCGATGGGATAGTATCTACTTGGATCATAATCCGGTATATAACCCTTTGTATATAGGTCCATCATATATGAATAGAACAAATAGGGATCTGGACCAACTAGATTATAATCACCGAGATTGTTTAATAATAAGCCCTTTGAGCCGAAGGATACTGAAAATATTAATAGGCAGAGTACAATATCCTTAAGTACGTCCTTATTCCTAAATACCATCCATCATACTTTATAGTAAATGTTTAAATTTTTTCTAGGAATATTTAAGAATGCCCAAGAAGGTCATGGAAAAGATTGGTGAAGAGGGGATTAAACAATCAGAACAAAATATAACTAAGGAGAATGTAATAATTTGGAGTCCTTCTTATAGAGCAGAAGTTTTAGAGATAGTCGGTAGGACTGGAATGAGGGGTGAGGCAACACATACTATAGTTAGAGTTCTAGATGGGCCAAATGCAGGGAAGATATTGAGGAGGAACATTGTAGGACCTATAAGAAAGGGGGATATAATAATGCTTAGGGAGACTGAAATATCGGCTATGCCAATAGAAAAGAAAGATTAGGATGGAGGAGAGGATATGTTCTTTCTGTGGTAATAAATTGGAACCTGGAACTGGTCTTATTTATGTTCTAAACGATGGTAGGGTATTATATTTCTGTTCTAGAAAATGTTATAGAAATTGGGAGATGGGAAGAAATCCGAAAAAATATAAGTGGGCATCAGTAAATAGATGAGAAGGCTGATAAAGTTACTTATAATCATATTTATTTTTTTCGTTTTAGTCAGCTATTTATACGTAAGCTTATTTGAAACATCTCTGGTTCTTAGGATTCCTTCTCCGAATGGAAGGTTGTATGAAGTGAGTTTTAATAATTTGGATATAATTAGGATGACATTTAATGGTGTTTTAAAGAAATTAGATATTGAAAATGGTTTAAACAAATCAGAAAGAGTTTCTATATATGTTAAGGAGATGAACGATATAATAGTTAAATATAAAGATTACTATGACTTCTATTATCTGGAATTTCAAAAGCTCTATCCGGAGAGGTATTTTATACTATGTATATCCGATTCCTGTGATTATCTCTTCTTTTCAACCTCTGGTTTGTTGAAGGTTAATGGAAGCGAGGTCAATATAAAGGATCCCTTAATTTTATGGATAGACGAAGAATATCTGAGGGGGTTCTTTAGATGTATGGAGGGGGGGTGCGATCTACTATATTATCTGAAGGAAGGTATAATTAAAGGAAATTTCAAGGTAAAAAACGCTAAAAAAGTAGTAGAGAGGATATTAGAAAAGTATAAGTTTACTCCTCCGATGGGTTGATGGATTTTAGTATAAAGACAAACATTATAGTAGCTAGTGGGAGTATAACAACTGAGGAAAATATTTGAATAAAGTATATATATTCTGTAGCTGCAGTTATAGCCCCCATTAGAGTTGTTAGAACTATTACGAATATAACACCAACAACCACTAACGTTATATATACCTCTAATAAGACCTGCATAGTATTTGAGTATTCTATAAGACCTCTTTTATATTCCTCTGCAAACTGTCTAGCCTTTCTATATAGAAAATCGTCTAGCGATCCTCCTTCTATAAGAATAGACCTTATCCCCTCTAGTACCTCCCTCCAGTTCCTTGAGGGTGAGTATTGGGCTTTATAATGTAAGGCTACTGGCAAAGAAACCCCCATAGAAGCTACTAAATTGTATATCTCTTCGGCATCTTTTTGGATCTCTGAAAATTCTTTGTATTTTGATAGTAGTTCAAATAAGGTTAGGGGATTTGTTCCAGAAGAGGCTAAGGCAGCCATATATGTTACAACGAAGTATATAACGGAATCTATCTTCTTTTTTCTTTCAGAAGCTTTTATGGATGGTAAAGATCTGAAGAATATTATTCCTATTAGGAATCCTAAAATGGAGAAAAATACAGCAATTGGGATTGGTATGATCAATAAGATTGTTTTAAAGAATATTAATGAAATTAAGGTTCCCAGTATAAATCCAGCAAAACCCATAGCAAAGGTAACTAGTAATATATAGATTTCAGCTTTTTTTGCATATGTAATTATGTCTTCCTTTATATTAGCCTTTCTCATCTCCTCATCCAAGTCACCGAAAAAAGATATTAGAAAGGACTCTATCATTATATTTAAATATATGATTATAGAGAATTATAAATATAATGAGATTGTTTACGAGAAAGAAGGATATAGCCGATGATCCAGAAGTATATGGAAAGATATATATATTTGGTAAGCCCATAAAGCATGACAGATTTATACTGATAATATCTCTATCCCTTGCAATAATCTTATTTTTCTCAGGTGTATACTTCAAGCTATATATGAGTTATATCACTCTATCAGCCCTTTTAATTTCGGTTTATTCTATTGTTTCCTTTCCCTATATATTTTACAAGATCCTTGAAAACAACGAAAGGAGAAGGATAGAAGACGAATACATATCCTTTTTGAGGGATCTAGCAGAAGCTCTGTCTTCGGGTATGTCTCTTCACCAAGCCTTAAAGCATGTGAGTGAGATAGGATATACTGCTTTAGGTAAGTTTATAAGAAAATTATACGTATGGGTTAGTTGGGGTATAGATTTTAGAAGGGCCTTTGAGATGTTTAACAAATATTTTGAGGGTTATAGGGAAATTAGGAGGGCAAATAATGTTATTTTAGAAACTTATATATCTGGAGGAGATTTGGCAAAAATACTGAAAACACTATCGGATGATTTAGAGAATATAAGGGATTTAGAAAAGCTTAGAGCCTCTTATATGAGACAGCAGACTTTAGTAATGTATATAATCTATGTAGTCTTTATAGGCATGTTAATAGGTATTTTAACAATGCTAAAGCCCATGATGATGCAGTTAGTTCAGACTGGAGAGGGAGGTTTTGGAGTTAGCTTTGGAAAAATAGACTATGGTATGTTAAAGAACGTTCTTGGAATTTCTATAATAGTAGAGGCATTTTCGATTGCAATAATAAACGGCTATATAGAATCTAATAGGATAAGTGGAAGTTTCAGACATTTAGCGATAACTACCTTCATAGCAGTATTGGTCTATATATTCTTCATAATCCCCCCATCCGTAATGATAGATATAACGATGCCGATCGCGCCTTTCTCGGGTATGCCCATTGAGATGACTATAAAGGTAGGGGTAGACATGAAGCCTATTACTACAACGGCAAGGATAGAGGTCTTAGGTCCTTCAACTTATCTGATAGATTACGTTGATGTGGTGAGTGGGGCAGGTAGGTATACGTTTACTCCATCTTCTTCCGGAAAATATACTATAAAAGTTACAGTAAACTATGGTGGAAATAGGTATACGGAAGTAAAAGAAATAACTGTATCATGAGGGGAATAAGCTGGATAGAGTTCTTGATATCCTTTTTAGTCTTTTTAGCAGTTTTTTCCATGCTTTACAGCAGTTTATATAATTTTCAATTAAAGCTAATCTCTGATAGTTACTATATAGATAGGTTCCAGAAGTTTTTGATCGCTTCTTACTATTATTTAGAAAGCAAGGATCCTAATTCAATGGGGAAGATTTTTAGAATGTTTAACACAAGTTTCACTTCTTATACGTTTCCGATAATAGTAATTCCTGATAGTGCTATTAGTAGTTGCTACAATTGTATAACCTTATACTATAATTATACCGATGAAAGTATAAACTTTTTACAGAACGTTTCTCTGGAGTATCAGACATATATTATTGCATTTTTTGTTTCATCAGTTGAAGACCTTAATGTAAATACAAGCAAATCTGAATTTAATTGTTATAATTACCTTAAGTTAAACAATAGTGTAATAAAAGAATGTTCCTTTAAGCTTATTGGAAACTCTACAATAAAGTTCTATCCTGTTAGGAGGTATATTTATATAAAGGGCATTAATTCATTTGCTAACTTCTCTATCCATAATTCTACAATAGAGGTGGCTAGAGTTTTTTCTCCTGGGTCTATATCTGGAGAAACTTTTAATTTTTATGCGGATGAGTTAGGGATGGTAACGAAGAAAATACTTATAATTTCTTAAAATAAAAAAGGAAGAATGACCTTAGATGCAGTTATATTAGCTGGGGGTTTTGCTAAGAGGTTGAGGCCAATATCAGACGTTATGCCAAAACCTTTGCTACATATAGATGGAGTACCGTTAATAGAGTATGTATTGAGGTCTGTATTGGAGGTAGACCATAGGAGGATTATAGTTTCTACTAACAAGAAGTTTGAGAACTCTTTTAGATATTGGCTAAAGAATGTAACAAAGACTTACAATAGCAACATTAAGATATTCCTATCAATAGAACCCTCTACTGCAGAAGAGGAGAAATTAGGGGCTATAGGAGGATTATTATATACTATAAGGCTTTATAATATAGATATAGATAATGCAGACGTCTTAGTTGTCTTGGGAGATAACTTATTTGACTTTGATCTAAAGCCTTTCGTTAGTTATGCTAGAAAGATGGGGAAAGTTGTAATTGGAGCCTATGATGTAGGTAGTAAGGATTTGGCGAAGAGGTATGGGGTAATAGAGGTTGACAATAATGGAAGAGTAGTTAGCTTTGAGGAAAAACCAAAGGATCCGAAGTCTTCTCTAATATCCGTTGGCATATATTATATTCCCAACAGTAAAATAAAGAAAATAGAGGATTTCATAAGCGAATATAAAAATGCGGATGCAATTGGAAAGTTCTTTGAATGGTTGGTAAAAACAGATGATGTTTATGGTTATGTATTTAAGGGTAATTGGTTTGATATAGGTACACCAGATTCATATATAGAAGCTGATAGGTGGGCATCTGAAAGGAACTTGGGTAGAAGGTGGTTGTGGCCATAAGTTTTTAATTCATTTTTATATTAAATCTTCTATGGGCCCGTAGCTCAGCTTGGTAGAGCGTCGGGCTTTTAACCCGAAGGTCGGGGGTTCAAATCCCCTCGGGCCCGCTAAGGGTTATGTTTTTTGTTAAAATCATGAATTGATTGTAGATCAAGAGGCAATATAGCATGATATTATGAAAGATCTGTAGACCATTTCTTTTAAAATTTTTTATAATTTTTTTAAAAATAATTTAATGGAGTATCCTCTTTCTTTGTCTGAGCAGATTAAGTTTTTAAAAGAAAATCCAGAATTTTTTAAGGGATTTGGAAAATATACAGAGCCTTATAATGGTAAGTTAGTAGATAAAATAGTAGAAAAAGTAAGATCTGATAAAGTTCCTCTGTGGGGATTAGAAAACGAGATGAGAAAATATTTTAGAAAAGTGAAAGTCGAAGTATCATATATTCTTCCAGTAAAATATATGGAGGATCACCAAATAGTAGGCGGATGTACAGAGTTTGCATTATTAACGGCAGCTATATTAAGAAAATTGGGGTATCCGACAGCAATTTTATATGCAGTAAAAGTAAATAATGTATTTCAAGATCCAATTAAGGGTGGAGGCCTGGAGGGGCATGCCGTTAACTTAGTATATAAGGATGGTTCATGGTGGCTACTGGATTCTACTAGTACAATAGAAAGTCCAACTAAATTTATTTTTACAAGATTATTCTATAATGGATACCTACCAGGTTTAATAATGAAGGATCCTGCAGATCTAGGTATAAAGAATAGACAAGACGAATATTTTTACGCTTTATATAATCTTGAGGATGTATTGCTATTAGCTCTACAGGAGGATATTATAGATCCCAAAAAGTTATTTATACAAGGAGTATACAAAAAAAAGATTGAAGAGCAAGCTAAACAATAATTTAAATTTTTATAATACTATCCGAGGTTATTAAGGTAAGAAAAAGAATGAAAGTTACTATTTAAGATGGAAGAAATATATGATATATTAAAAAAGTTTGGATATGAAAAGGAATTAGAAGAATATTCTAAAATTAAAAATACATTTATATGGCAAATATCTGTTAAACCTGAGGAAATTGTGGGGATTCAGAAAAACATTAGATAGCCTTTCATACATGGAATGGGTAGCTAAGGAAAACGAAAAATTGTTGAACTCTATATATAGCAAAATTACGAAACGTTCAAATGAAGAATATTAGCTAAAGAAAACTTAGTAAAAATATAATCTTCTATATTAATATAGAGCTAAACAAATATCGAAAAGAAGCTCAAAAGGCTGCAAGATATCTAAAGAAATTAAACGGCTATTATTATCTGGCTTTGGCATTAGCTGGAGAAGTAGAAGAGTTATTCAATCTTATAAAGAAAATTGCTAGGGATGATATGTAGTCTGATAGAGGGAAAATATTGAGCGAATTAGGAGATATATCGTGGTATACATCAGAATTGACAAAGCAATTCAGTTTTACTTTAGAAGAAGTAATAAGATATAATTTAGAAAAGTTAAGAAAAATATATTTAGAAAAAATTTAAGGATATAGCCATCCTTCCCTTAACCTTGGGAACGGTAACGTATCTCTAACATGTTCTAACTTACATACCCACATAGTAAACCTTTCTAATCCTAGACCCCATCCAGAATGGGGTACTGAACCATATTTTCTTAAATCTAAATACCATTCATATGCGTTTATTTCTTCGTCCCCTATCTTTACCTTTAATTTATCCAATCCCCATTCCTTTATCTTACTCTCCAATACCTCATACCTCCATTCCCTCTCGGATCCTCCTATTATTTCTCCATACCCTTCGGGCGCTAATAGATCAAAGTTCTTAACGGTTCCATCACCTGCCTCATACATATAGAAGGCCTTTACCTTTCTTGGATAGTTGGTTAGGAATATTGGCACATCGAATTCCATTGCTAATTCCCTCTCTTCATCAGCACCCAAATCATCTCCATACTTTATGTTTAATCCCTTCTTCTGTAAGATCTTTATTCCATCTTCATATTTTACTACCTTCCATGGTTTTTCAACAAAGCCTTTTAATTCTTCTATCTTTCTTCCAGTATTCTTTTCTAGTATTTCAAAATCACTTTTTCTTTCCTCAATAGTCTTTTCTATAGAATACTTCAAGGCTTCCTCAGTTACCTTTATTAAATCTTCTAGTCTCATCCATGCAGCTTCTATTTCAAAATGCCAATACTCATGTAAATGCCTTCTAGTCCTTGATTTTTCTGCTCTAAATGATGGGGTTAATGAAAATACCTTTTCCAAAGAATATATCAGTGCTTCTAGGTATAGCTGTGCGGATTGTGATAGGTATGCCTTATCCCCAAAGTAGTTTACCTCAAATAGTGTTGTAGTTTCCTCACAGGCGTTTCCAACCAGTATGGGGGGATGTACTTCATACCATCCATCTTTTATGAACCATTCCCTTAAGTTCTTTAGTAAAGAATGCTTTATCTTTAATACAGAAGTAAACCATCTAGTCCTTACCCATAAGTATCTATACCTTTGTATGGTCTCTAGAGATTCTCCTCCCTTCAATGGGAAAGGTTGTCCGTAATCTACTACTTCCAAATCCGTTACTTCAATTTCATATCCACTTGGTGCTCTCTCATCTTTCCTCAGTATCCCCTTTATCTTTAAGGAACCTTCTATCTGCATCCTTACTGCGTCATTCCAAACCCTTTCGCTAACCTTATCTTTTCTAATGACAGCCTGTATAATTCCTGTGGAGTCCCTAATAACAAAGAATACCTTATCTTTCATATCCCTCATCCTATAAATCCATCCTAAGATTTCTACTTCCTTCCCTACAAATTCTTCTTTTAAAAAATCGGCTATATAAGAAACTTTCATCATGAATCTAGGAGTTCCGACAAGTTATCATAAAATTATATAATTTAAAATAATTTTAAAATCTTTTATTAATTCTGAAGATTAAAGAATTAATGGCAATAAGGTCTCCGATTGTGGTTGTATTGGGCCATGTTGATTCTGGAAAAACATCATTATTAGATTCAATTAGACAAACATCCTTAACGGAAAAGGAAGCTGGTGGGATCACACAACATATTGGTGCTACCGAAGTTCCCATAGAGGTTGTGGAGAAGGTATCTAAACCTCTGATGGGTCTATTCAACTTTAGACTTAATATACCGTCAATCCTCTTTATAGATACACCAGGTCATGAGGCTTTTAGTAATCTAAGGAAGAGGGGAGGATCCATTGCGGATTTTGCTATAATAGTTGTGGATGTAATTGAAGGTATTCAAAAACAAACGATAGAATCAATTGAGATATGTAAACAGTTTAAAGTACCTTTTTTAATTGCCTTAAACAAGATAGACAGGATAGATGGATGGAAGCCTCAAAACACATATGTATTTTTGGATTCCATTAAGAAACAGGGTCAAAGGACTGCTGAGGAATTAGAAAAGAGGTTATACGATGTTGTATATAAGTTATATGAGTTGGGTTTTGAATCTGAAAGGTTTGATAGGGTTAAAGACTTTAGGAGAGAGGTTGCGATAATACCTGTCTCTGCAAAGACAAAGGAAGGTTTAGCAGAACTATTACTAATAATATCTGGTTTAGTTCAGAGGTTTTTGGAAGAGAGATTAAAGATTGATGTAGAGGGTCCTGGGAAGGGTGTTATATTAGAGAGGAAGGAGGTTAAGGGGTTGGGTGATGTGATAGATGTAATTTTATATGATGGGAAGATAAAGAAAGGTGATAGAATAGCTTTTCTAACAAGAGAAGGTGTAAAGATAACTAATGTAAAGGCAATATATAAACCAGAAGCATTGAAGGATATTAGGTTTAAGACTAAGTTTTACGAAGTTGAAGAGGCTACTGCAGCATGTGGTGTTAGGATTTCTGGGGAAGGATTGGAAGAAGCAATACCAGGTTCGCATATATATGTGATTACCTCTGAAGAAGAGTTGAGTAAAATAAAGAGTGAGATTGAAAGGGAAGTTTCGGAGATAATATTTAGTACTGATAGAATAGGTGTTGTGGCAAAGGCAGATACCTTGGGAACCTTAGAAGTTTTGATAAAAATATTAAAGGAAAATAACATTCCTGTTGCTAGATCTGATATAGGAGATATAACAAAGGAAGATATAATGTTTGCATATTCAGTTAAAGAGAAGAAGCCTGAGTATGGAATAATAATTGGGTTTAATGTAAAGGTTGATAAGAATGCTGAAGATTTCTTAAAGAGTTATAATATAAGGGTTATTTTGGGAAACGTTGTCTATAGAATGATTGAGGATATTCAGAACTATGTAAATGAGTTAACAAAGAAGAAGTTACCTAGTGATCTACCATCCGTTGCAAAGATAAGGATTTTGCCAGGTAATGTATTTAGGAGGAGTAGTCCGGCAATCGTTGGTGTTGAGGTTTTAGCAGGTGAGTTGAGAAAAGATGTTTATTTGATGAGGGAAGATGGAAAGGTTATTGGAAAGGTTTTATCAATACAGTATGAAAAGAAGAACCTAGATAATGCAAGGAAAGGTGATAAAGTTGCTGTAAGCATTGATGATGCAGTAGTTGGAAGGAATGTAGAAGAAGGAAATATTTTATACACGTTTTTATTAGAGGATCAGTTTAGGAAATACAAGGAATATAAGGATATGTTGAGTGAGGAGCAGAAGGAAGTTTTGAGGGAAATAGCTAATATAATGAGAAAGACTAATCCTGCCTGGGGTTTGTAAGTTCGTCATTATTTATAAATATTACCGAACTAACGAACTATATGAAGAAGGAAAGGATATTGAGAGTATTAGGAATGAAAAGGGTTGTTAGTTTTGGAGATCTAGTTAGAGAGAGTAATGTATCAAAATCCTATTTATCAGAATTTTTGAAGGTTTTAAGAGAAAGAGGGTTGATATTAATGGGAGAAAGCATTAAAGTTACAGATTTAATAGAATTCTTAAGGTTTTGGGGTGAGAAAAAAAGGAAAATATTGAAGAGAATTAATTCCTTTTTAACAGATACCCTATTTATTAACGATTTCTTATCTGTTTTATCTAATAAGGATTATGTTTTGTCAGGACAGTTTGTAGAAAATTTAATTACAAAACAGAGCTCAGGTATATCTCTATGGGTATATGTTTTTGACGAAAATACTTATTTGGAACTAATGAGGGGTTTTAGTAAGAAGAGGAGTGGAAGGATAAAGGTAATGTTCTATGATGATCATATAAAGTATGGTAGTAGCTTTCTTCAAGGATATAGGATAGTAGCTTTAGAGCAATTAGCAGCAGATTTAATTGCAGAGGGCATATTTACCGATATAAAGGTATTGTTAAAATGATTGAGGATTTCTATAAATATTCCAAAATCTCTTGGGAGTATTTGGATGAGATATGGAGAAAAATAAGGGGAGAAAAGATGTTAATAGGAGGATGGGCAGTTCATTTATTGGTAAATGATGGATTAAAGATAAATAAAAGAAAGGAATATATTGGATCTAAAGATATAGATTTGTTTGTAGAAGATTTAGAAAGAGTTTTTGATATTTTAGTTAGTTTAGGGTTTGAAAAAGAAGATAATAGGTTTTTTAAAGAAGAAAGAGATTTTAAAATTTTTGTAGATGTTTTTAGCCCAGGAAATACTCCGGATCCTCTAATGGAATACGCCTTTATAAACAATTATAAGTTAAGGATAAATAATTTTATAGTACCCTACCCAGAATTCTTAATAGTGTCGAAGATAAATACAATATTAGTTAGGGGTATGAAAGAGAAAAGAATAAAGGATATTTTAGATTTACTTATGCTAATTTCCTTTTCAAAATACGATATTGATTTGATAAAGGATTTAATTAGAAAACATAACGTTTATATTTCTTCCTTTGTCATAAAGGAAATAGAAGAGAACTCATATGTTTTAAAATACTTTAATTTTGATGATAAAGAAATAGAAAGCTTAATTAAAATTTTAGAAAGAGTTCTATTATATGGAAGAAACCCTTAAACTAATTAAAGAAACTATTCTCAACGTTGCAAAGGAATATAATGTTGAAATAGATAAAATAATCCTGTTTGGATCTAGGGCAAGAGGAGATTTTAGGGAAGATTCCGATTGGGATATATTAATTGTAACTAAGGAGAAAATGGATAGAGAAAAGGAATCAGATTTTAGATTGAAAATTGTTTTAGAACTTCATAATTTTTTAAATCAAGATATAGAGATAATAATTGTAGATAAAAGGACTTTTGAGGAATATAAAACTCCAGCTTATGTATATTATTATGCGGAAAAAGAAGGAAAACTTTTATGGTATAGTAGGGTTTATGAGGACGTTAAAAATCTTTTAGAAATGGCTATGGAAAATTTAAAAGTTGTAGATTATCTTAAATCTAAAGAGTTTTATTATCATATATGTCTTCATTGCTCATGGGCTGTTAGAGATTTATTAAAGGCTTTTTTAATATTTAATCAATTAAACTTTTCAAAACCAAATGATATAGTTGAACTAGTAAAGCTATGTATGGAATTTGATAGGGATTTTAGGGAAGAATTCCAAAATTATATGGATGTTTTTGAAAAGTTGAAAGGGTATGATATTTTATTTAAAAGATCTGAACTCTTTGATGTAAGTAAAGAAGAAGCTCAGAGGATAATTGAAATTACTGAAAGAGTTAAAGAATTTATATTAAATAAAATTAAGCTAGAATAATGATAACTAGTTTAATAGAAGATCCTAATCTAATAGGTAATAAAGCAGCGAATCTATCCAAATTTAGGGGTCTGTTGAATATTCCCAAATCCCTTGTAATTACTACAGAAGCTTTTAGAGAATATATTAAAGATAAAAGTTTTTTAGATAAATTAGTTGAATATTTGGATGATAGTTTAAGTGATTTTAAAAGACCTTTAATATTTAGGAGTTCTTCAACAGTTGAAGATACTCCTGAAAAATCCTATGCAGGTGTATTTAAATCTGTTTTAAATGTTTATACAAAAGAAGATATGAAAGAGGCCATTAAGGAAATATATGAGGATTTCTTAAGGAAATCTAGAGAAGATATTGCGATATTAGTTCAGGAACAGTTTACTAAGGGTAAGTTTGGTGTAATGTTTGGATTTGATGATAAAATAGTCTTAGAAGTTACTTTAAACGATCCGACAGGTATTACTAGTGGAAGGGCAAAAATAAAGGATTTATACATTATAGATGGAGAAAATGCTTATGTTTATAATAATAAGAATTGGAAGATATTATTTGATTTAGAAATAGAAAAAATAAAAGAAGCTGATGGGAAGATAAAAAATGTAATTTATCCATATGATGTAGAATTCGTTGTTTATAAAGGGGATTTCTATTTATTACAGGTAAGACCTTTACATAAAAAACCAGAATTTAGAATCGGTACTAGTAATTTGTATGGTGTCGGAGTTTCCAGTGGAAAGGTTATGGGAAGGGTTTCCTTTTCTGAAGATAATAAGGGAGTAGATAAGATCCTAGTTATAGATGAGGTTCCTTTTGATGAGATAGAAAAAGTAAAGGAATTTGGGGGCATAATAATAGAGATAGGAAGTTTATTATCCCATATAGCAATCCATATGAGAGAGTATGGAATACCAGCAATTGTTGGAGTTCCTATAAAATATTTCAGAGAAGGAGAGTTGATTGAAATGGATGGAAGCACTGGAGAAATAAAGTTTTTGGATAGAAGAGGTTTTGAGATATCTAGAATTGAAAGAGAAATAGAAATTTATGATCCTAAAATGTTAAGATTGCTTATAGTAGATAAGTATGCTTTTGTTTTATATCCAAAAGATGGGTATAGCATTCTGTTTTATAGAGATAGTAGAGGGTTAGACTATGTTTTGAGGATTTCTGAGGATCCTTTAGTAGACGGAGGAGTAGATAGTTGGCATACGTATGTGACTATTTTAGAGTTATCTCTATTGGATTCTGAAGTAAGGGGAGACTTTGAAAGGGTAATTAAAGCTATAGAAGAAGCCAATATGGAAAAAATAGAGAAATTGTATGGGGAATTAAAGAATAAGATTTCAAGATATTATAGAGAAGCTGAAATGAAAGAAGATTTATATTTAGTCGAAAAGACATATGCTTATATAAGGTTGGTAAGAAATGTATTACTATTCGAATATGGACAAAAGTTGATGAACAATCCAAAATTTATGGAATTAGTAAAAAAGGATGAAGGAGAAAGATTACCCGAACTCTATAAAATATATGAGCTATTCGATAAGTTATATGATAGAATCGAAAAAGAACATGGACTAAAAAAGATGGATTATACATCTTACTTAGCTTTCCAAATAGATATTCTTAAGAAGGAGAGTAAGGTATAACTTTTTAAATGATATCCCTTTTTATCTATAATGGCTAAGAAGGAAAGGGGAAGTATATATAAGATAGTCGTATCTGATCCAAAAACTGGAAAAGCTGTTCAAATAGATTATAAAGGAGACTTCTTCTTAGGTAAGAAAATAGGGGATAAGGTTCCGGGTGATGTTATAGGATTGAGCGGTTATGAATTGGAGATAAGGGGTGGATCTGGATTTGAGGGTGCACCAATGGTTGATTTTATAGAGGGACAAGTAAAGAAATACGTCTGGTGGAAGGATAAAGAGGGAAGGTATAAAAAGTTAGTTAGGGGTAATGCAGTTTCTCCAGAGGTAGTTCAGGTAAATACAATAATAGTAAAGTATGGAGATAGACCTTTTGAGGAAATATATAACGAGTTTAAGGCTAGGAAACAGCAGACTTCATAGTCATATATCTTTCTCTTAGTTTTATTATTTGATCTATTTTTGATCTCGATCTATTATATAAGTTTTCTAATTTTTCTTTAGTAATTCCATTAGATATATAGAAGGAATCTAAACCTTCTTCTCTTCTCTTTGTTATCTCTGCCGTAAGGGCTAAATATGTAAATATTTGCGGTATTTTTATTTCTTTTTTAGTTGGATCTCTTAATAATTGTGAATAAAATATGTTTTGGAATATTGTTATTAATTCAGGAGCAGGTACTATGATTGGGAAACTTGGATAACCTTTTCTAGTTTCTAATAAGTTCATGGTTAATAATGCTTGATATCCTTGTCTTCCTATAATGTTCGGATAATAATACTTTCCCTTATACTTTATTTTCCTTAATCCATGATATGTATCGAATTCTCCAGATCCATTGACCTCAAAATCTCCTTGGTTTTGATATCCTTTAAGGATAACTCTATCATATCCTATTCTCTTTGGGAACGAGGGAATCTTTATTTCAAATTCGTTTATATATTCCCCATTTTTCATTGGAGGTTCTTTTTGAACTGGTTTGTCTTTATTAATTACTAAATAGAGATATGCTTCTGGTATGTCTATTAAAGGTATTTCATAGGCTTTGCTATCAGAAGAAATTAGAATAATCGAGTATGGATAATTTATTCTACCGTTTGGATTGTTTAATCTCTTTAAGATATTGTCTAACGAATTTGTAAAACCTTCAAAAGTTGGTAGGTTTTGTGATGGTACAATTCTTCTCTTCGCTCTAGAGATCAATATGATTGGATTATAATAATACTTTCTGTTTTCTTTCTTTCCTCCGCATATCGTTTCATGTATTTCCGTAGGTACTCTTTCCCTTACTTTTTCTTTAAAATCTTCTTCTATTCTTTCTACTAATTCGTAATGTATATTACCATTTGGTTTTTCTAGAGCAGGTAAAAGGTATTTTATTCTTTTATTTATGGTTTCTTCGATTATTTCATCGAGGAGGGGTTGGGCTTGCTGAAGTGCTTCTATGTATCTCATAAATTACTAATTGGTGGTTAAGGATATAAATATTGATATATTTTAAGGTTTATTAAGAGGGAAGGACTTAATTTAAAATTATGAAGATTAGAGGTGTATCTCCTTTAATTGCAACTATAATACTTATTGCTTTGACCGTGTCAATTGGTGCTATAATAGTTGGATGGGGAAGGAGTTATATTCAAAAACAGATGATATGTGCTGGAATGAGTGCTTCTTTAAATTATAAAAACTATAGCTATAGTGGTGGGAATAATCCGAAAATTATTTCTTTCGATATTTTAAATAGCGGGGAATCGGTAATAAACTTACGAAATGCGTATATTAAAATTACCTCTATTGATGAAACGTCTGATATATGTTCGTATGGTACGGGGGGGTGTAGTTTTGTTGAGACATTGGGAAGCAATAATATAGTGCCTAGTAATTTTACATCGATATCTCTAACGGTAACAAGTATATCTCCTATTTATAACAAGCTTTCAGGTGCAACAGTGGAGTTATATGATAAAACATGTAATACACTATTAGCAAGTACTATACTTCCATATTCTATTTCTTAAATCTAAAACAATTGTAATGATAAATAGAAAAGAAAATAAGGAAAATAAATCCAAAACTTTCCAAGGATATCTATATTCCAGTTCAAGTATCCAAGTACCTTTAGAAATCTCAAGTTCAATAGTACCTGCAAATTCATTTTTCCTTATTGGGATTTCTTTTCCATTTAGTTTTGCCCCCCAGTAAGGATAATCGTTTTCACTTATAGAGATCGTAGCTGCAGAGTCTGTAGATATTATAACAGTAATCTTTTCGTTTGTAAGTTGAGAAATCCAATATTTGAAGTTAGATTTTAAATGTTGTGCTATAAGATTCCTCAAAATGCTTTGCTCATATTGATTGTTTTTAACAATAGAGTGATAGAATAGACTTAGACCTATAAAGTATATTCTCCCATTTCCAATTTCTTTGTATCCTAGTACCGTATAATTTTCATATTTTATCAGCGGAATTAAGTCTCCAGAATAGGTAGTACTAACCCAGTAGTTTCCATTATCTTCAAATTCGCTGAATTTCTCCATATCATACATATCTGAGGGCAGATCTAATTTACCTTTTACTTTTATAACGGTAGAATTCACTCCAAGAATGCTATTTTCCATATCTGATGAGAGAAAAGTATCTACAAAAACTATTCCTCCTTCTCTAATAAACCTCTCTAGTATTTTCCAGACAGAAGAATTTGTATAGTGATAACTATATAGGAAAATTATTTTATAGTTTTTGATTTCGTTATAAGTTAAGCTATCTAGGTTATTGATTATAGTACAATTCTTAGTTTCTAAGCAATTACTCAAATTTTCTCCTAAGAATGTTGATCGGATTAATATATCTTTTATAGCGTTTTCGCTTCCGATAAATAAAATTTTAGTGGAGGTATTCTCAATTATTATGAAGGTATTGTTATCTCTATAGAATAAAGCAAATCTTGGAGATTCACATATTTTTCTAAATCCTATTTTCTCTATTACATTTGAGAAGACACTATATGGTAACATCCAATTGTACTTATCTAGAATTATGTAATTTACTGAAAAATGAAGTAAATAATTGCTCAAGAGGTTATAGTGAAATTCAGATACATTTGGATATGTTGAAAGGATATCTCTATATATGATATGGTATAATTTTGAGCGAGATAATAAATTAATATCTCCTTGCCAGTACCAACCTCTTAGGATTGGGATATTTTTAATAATGGCAGGATAATATGCTGTTGCGGATCCAATTGCTAATTCTACACTAGGTTGATATAGCCTACTTCCTTCTAGGTTATCTATGCAGTTTAATATGTTAGTATACTCTTTTATCATGGAATCAAAATATTTTTCATCCTCAACGGATATCGGGTATTTGAGGGAAAAATCTGCTAAAATAATTAAGAGAATTGCTATTATTAACAAAGCTTTTACATTTTTTTGAACTTTAATCTCTTCAATAGAAGATATTAATAGAGCAAAACCAATTAAGGAATAAAAGTTTGCTCCGTCAATCCATCTCTCAGGATGAATATTCGCTATAATTGGCAAATAATATAACTCCCTAATTGGATTATAGTACCCTAATGCTAAAAATACGAAGAAAAATATTATTAATAAGGAATTTATCGAAAATATTTTTAGATCAGTTTTAATATCTTTTCTTAAGAGGAAAAGTATATAACCAAGTAATCCGAGAATAAACAAAATTCCTACGTAGTACTTATTGGAGATATCAAATAGGTTTTCTATGTATACACTATGAAATTGAAAAGTCGGTGGTTCTTTATAAAAATAAAAGGTGTTATAGTATTTCATCTGTAATAAGAAGGGAATTGTCCAAAATGCTGTTAATGAAATAAAAGAAGCAGAAAATACAAGGATGTTTTTTGCAAAATTCTTTAGTGATAAATTTCTGATATAACTTATGTAGAGATATGGGAATAAAATAACAATAGAAAAAGCGAATATTATAAAGATCATTAAGTGGGATAAGAATAAAGCTGATAAAAATATAGAAGAAAGTAAAACTTTTTTGATATCTTTGTATTTAACTAAATAAATTACCCCTAACATTCCTAATGGTAATAACATATTAGCAAAAAATCTTGTAATCGCTCCACATAATCCAACAACATAATAAAGTATCCAAATAGATAGAGGATATAGTAATGAAGATAAATAAATTGATATTCCTTTAAATCTTAATTCTCTTAATAAAAACCTCATTGAATACGCTCCAATTAACATACCAATCAATATAGTCAGCTTATATCCTAATACATCAGAGTTAACTATTTTTCCAATTAATGCCCCAACAAAATAGGATAGGGGGGAATAAAAAGTAAGAAAAGGATCTCCACCATGCCAGTATCTGGTCCATTTAACATAGCCATCATTCATAAGTTCCCATATTTTAAACAAATGACCATAAGCATCTCCACCCCGTCCCGGTAAATATGGACTTTTGAATACGGGATAAAGAATAAAAGAGTAGACTACTAATAAAGTGAGCAAGTAAGCTATTTCAAAGAGCAGTTTTCTATATTTATACTCCATAGTAGTAATAAATAAATATATACTTATAAATATTTTTAATGAGAGATTTTATAAGTTCTTTGACCTCCTTTGGCTTTCTCTTTTATATATTTTACAGCTCCTAATGAAGTAAAAACTAAAGTATATAGAGGAACATAGAGGGAATAAACAAATAGATCCTTCAGTTCTAATCTTAGATTTTCATTATTTATATTGTTTTTATACAAAAGATAAATTGTATATAAGTACCCAGCTAATGCACCAGTAATTTGTAAAATATGAGAAAGAGGATCGTTATTTACGAAAAGACTGCTAATGTAAAAAGGTAATGCTATATATATTCCGCCAAAGAGCTTTACTGTGTCTTTAAACTTATCAAACACTTTTTCTCTTAAGTTTCTTTTAGATATTAAGTATTGAGAAGCTATTAAAGAGGGATAAGATATGGTTAGGGCAGTTCTTAGGGGAGGAATGGGTAATAGAGCGGCATATAACAGAGGGCCTATTAAGAAGTATGAGGCATGTAGGGGATTATTAAAACAGTTTTTTGGATCTTCTAAACATACCCTATATCCACCATACTGCCAATAAGTCCTTTGCTTAATAAACTTCTTTGGATCGTTTATTAGCTCGGGATATAATATTAAATCTTCTGAAAATAGAATACCTTTTCCATCTTTTCTTACTAAAAATGTCATCTCATAATCGTCTCCAGCATGTTTTCCAGAATGATTTTTCAATACTCTCTTTAAATCTTCCGTTCTCCAAAGAGATGCTGTCCCATTTACATATATTCCCTCTCCTGCAGCTTTTCTAGCATTACTAGTTACTACAGTGTGCTCCACGTGTTGTATATAATCTAGGAAATTTTTCCTTAATAAGTTATCTAGGTTATCTTCTTTCCTTTTTGATTCGAAAGATTTATGGAAGCTTTTAATATCTTCTTTTATCTCTTTCAAAACGTTTTCGGGTAAATACCTCTGATTTGCAGTAGGGTAAACCATTACTGGAAAATCTTCATTTAGCCTTTCACAGTTTTCTTTCAATATTTCATCTAACCCTTTTCCATTATTTGGTACAGGTATTACATCATCATCTTGAATAAAAACACATTTTGGATTATACTCTTGAATGATATGTTCTAATCCATAATGTAAGGCATCGATTTTTCCCCCGTTTTCTTTTCTCAAAACTTTTGCATAACCGTTTTTTTCTATTAACTCTAAAACCCCGTTTGTATCTTCTCTCTTCGATCCATCGTTTACAACTATAATAGGATTTCCCGTATGTTTATGGAGGTAAGATACAGTAGTATAGAGGGTTGTAGGAGATGTATTATATACAGGAATTATAATAGGAATTGCGCTTTTCATTCTTCGATAAATCTTATAATTTCAAAGCCTTCTGCATAGTTAACTCCATTTATAAATCCATGGTATTTGTTTATTCCTAGAATAGTTTCTTTCTTTAAGAAATCTTTATGATTTTGAGATCTAAATATTTCCAATATCTTTATCTTTTCTTCTATAAACTCTGATATATCAACAAAATAAGAGGGATGGAAGTTATTATATGTTAAAGGAGCCCAAAATGACAATATTTGTTTTACTTTTCTTCCAGCAATTTTTACAGCTTCTGCAGTAGTCCTATGATCTTGGTGAGAGTCTGATAAACTATGAGTATATATTCTGTTTGGTTTAAATTTGTTTATTAAATCCTCTAAAACATCTTTTATTTCAATAAGCTTTTCGTAAAACCTTGTATCTGGGAAATTAAATAAGAAGTAATCAGATATCCCTAAATAGTTAATTACTTCTAAAAGTTCTTTTTCTCTTTCTTTTGAATCTCCACCTTTTTCTCCTCTTGATAGAATTATATATATTACCTTATCCCCATTTCTTAAATGCTTTAGTAAAGTTCCTCCCGCCCCTAACTCTATATCGTCCGGATGAGCACCAATAAACATTACGATCATTTCATGCTCTGAAGGACTTTTCTTAAGCCTTTTAAGTTCCTTATAGTTATCTTTGGCTTATATTCTTCCTTAACACTTTCATTCGGAATTCTTCTATATAAACCTGCTAATACCCTAACTGTTATTATTCCCAACTTGTTAGGTATAAGAAAATCTGCAAGAGGATCATCTCCAATGTAGGCTTTTACTTTATATTCCTCAAAATACTTTCTATTATTTTCATCTAACTTATCTCTTACTATGATATAATTAAAACGAACTCCATAGTTTTTCATTATATTTTTAATTTTTTCTTCCTGTATTTCTCTGTTTCCTTCCGTATAAACTGTTAAATTATCGTTGTTTAGTACGTCTAAAGCAGATTTATAAAGCTCAATCTTCTTGTTTTTTAAGAATTCTAAATTAAATTCCCTATATAATTTTACTAGTTCTTCAGAAGAAATTTCTAAGTTAAATTTAGATACTAGATCATCAAATATCTTATATCTTAAGGTTTTTTTCTTAACAAGGTTCAACAGATATCTAAAGGTTTTAGATTTATTTAAATTAAATTCCTTTTTTAGTTCTTCGCTTATTTTACCGAATGCATATCTCAATATTTGTTCTTGGTTGTATAAAGTGTTATCTAAATCTATGAAGATCATTTTAGCTTATATACTTCGGGAACTTTTGCATATATGCCTTCTTTTATTTCAATACCATTGGGAATTTCTTCATATAGCCAATATTTAACTAATATTTTTGGTAAATTAGCCCCAGCTGCTGCAGTTATATCTAATCCTCCAGAAAATCTTAAATTGATTTCTTGTAATTTAGGATTTCCATTTATATCTTCCTTAAACTGAACATTAAAAGCTCCTCTAAACTTTAGGTATTCAGATATCTCTTTAACGTATTCTAAGATTTTCTTATCTAGTTTTACTTCTCCAACCATAGAAATACCTTCTCTAACCTTTAGTCTTATTCTAGGAACAGCTATTATTATGTTACTGTTTTTATCTGCGATGGCATCAACCGTCCACTCCCTACCAGGTAGGTATTCTACAAAGAAAAATCCGTCTTCTTTTTTAAACTCATTTTTATTTCCAATGTATATGTTTCTACTACCCCTTCCTTTTATAGGTTTTTTAACAACTTTTTCAGAATTTAGATCTTTTGGATCTAGGGAGAATTCAGGTATAATCTCTGGTATTTTATCTTTTAAATATAAATAAATATTACATTTATTTAAACAGATTTCTACGATCTCTCTAGGATGAATAACTATTTTTTCAGAAAAACTTATATTGTTCTTTGCTAATACTTCTATTTCTTCATCAACTGTGGGAATAACTAGATCTATTTTTTCTTCTTCAATTATTTTTTCAATATCTTTTATGAATTGTTCTTCATTAGAAGCTGGAGATATTAAGTAGTATTTATTGGAAATTGCGAAACCTTCTGAGTAAGGATTTATATCGGTTGAAACAATATAGTATTCTTTTTTTAATAGCTTTATTACATTAATACCTGCAGGTCCACCTGCGCCCGTAACTAATATTTTATTCATATTAATATGATACTACTGAAGGGTTATAAATTTTATTATTATCATAAGGTAGTGAATATCTCCATTTTCAATAGAAAGAATAATGTTTTTTAAGATCTTTCTTAGAGTTCCTAAATAAAAAATATATCGTTTCTAACCAATCCATTATTTATATCAATCTTTCTAATAAGAAGTGGATTGTACAATTCTTAAACCTATTATCATAATAATAGGAGTTTTCTGTTAAGGGTTCCTTTCCTATAAATACGTCATTTGAATTTTTAGGATAACCTATATTTATTTTATAATCGTCTTCATATACCTTTATTTCATCCTTAATTTCTTCATATATTTTCGGATCTATGTATAACTCTTTTACGGGATTCCTTTTTTCAATATATTTTTTTAAGTATTCTATTTCATCCTTAAACTCCTCTATTAAATGCTTTACCAACCTTTTCTTTGTATATACATTTATTTTATAGCTTCCATCAGAAAAAGCCATTAAGAAATTATGTAAAGTATCAAAGAACCTTACTAATCTTTCTTCTATTTTAGTTTCTTCATAACCTTCATTCAATACTTCGGAAACCTTTGCAACTCTTTCTCCAAATTTTTCTTTTATTTCTTCATATTTACCTATACCTTCTTCAACTACATCATGTAATAAAGCTTCTATTAAAACATCTTCATCTTCAGTAAATATCCTTAAAAATCCTATAAGAGCAATTGGATGTTCTATATATGGTATTCTATTCCTTCTAAGCTTGATATAATATTTTTCTTTAGAGTATTCATATGCTTCTAATAATTTATTTTTGTTTTCAACCCTAGCGATTTTAGATAATTTATTTAGGTCTTCTAGGCTATTTACTTTTATAAAATTACCGTCTTTAACATAAGAAAACAATTCCTTTCTCTTGAGTAAATCTGTTATTAAAGAGCTTAAATTATCTGTATTTATTTGAAAGCCCTTTGGTATATATAAAATATCTGTTAAAACAATCTTTGAGCTTTTGTCAAGTATAGATAAATCTCCTTCACCAACTTTAACTCTTATATAATCGCTTTTTATTTCTTCATCTTTCATGTTCAAAGCTAAAGCATAAAATTTGTTGTTATCTTTTACATAGTTTATAAAATCACATATCCCAACATCTATAAAGTTATCTGCCGGAAAAACTATTAAATTATCTTCTTTCAAAACATTATTGATAATCTCTATTTCATTATCATATTTTACTTCTAAAATATAGTGTCTTCTTTTTAAATTATATGTCCATTCTTCGTATTCTTTTTCTGTAATTAAAATAATCTTGTCTATTTCATAACTCTTTTTTAACTTTTCAATCGCAAATTCTACTAAAGGTTTTCCTTTAATCGGAATAAAGGGTTTTGGTATAATATCTGTAATTGGCTTTATATCAGATTTTTTAGTAAGGATTAGCCCTATCATATTTCTATTTTACAACCATATAATAAAAAAATATGATATAGGGAATATGATAGACCCCATAAACTTTATTGGGGAAAAGATTAGAAAAGATGCAGATGCTGTTGATATGGAAACATCTGTAATTTTTTCTTTCTGCAGAAAATACGATATACAGTCTTATATAAGTTTAGGAATAGTTTCTGACAAGTTAGGTAAAGAAATACTTCCTGTTGATAGAAGAATAAAAATATTAAAGGATTGTGCAAAAGATTTAAAAGAATGGTTGGAACAAAATATATAAGTTATGCTTATAAAGAAGGAGATAAAACAATATTATCAACTGTTACAGAGAATGGTAAACTAATAAATGTTATTTTTTCAGAAGGAGAGTTTAAAGAATTTTTAGAAGGAGAACTTAGGGAAGCAGGTTTTTTATACGGAGATAAAGAAATCGTATATGAAAAACCAACCCTTCATAAAGCTCAGATTGAAATTACGGAGGAATGTAACTTAAAATGTCCATTCTGTTATGTTGGAAATAAAGCATTTAGAAGTATGCCAATCGATAAGGCTTTAGAGCTTCTAGAGAAACTAAAATCTTTAGGGGTAAAAATAATTGAGATCTCAGGAGGTGAACCGTTTTTATATAAGGATTTAGATGTATTTTTAAGTAGAGCTAAAGATATAGGTTTTTATATAGTGTTATTTACCAATGGTACTGTTATTAAATATCCATTATTAAAATATGTAGACAGATTGCAAATTAGCTACGATGGTCCACTATACTTACATAAAAAATATAGAGGGGTTGAGATAAACATTAAAGAGATCGTAGAAAGGTGTAAGGAGTTTAATAACAATCTGAGAGTAGATATAGCAACTGTATTATATAAGGATACTTCTGTTTATGATATGTACAATTTATATAGAGAATTAAAAGATGTGAATTTTGATTATTGGGGTTTGTCCCCACCAGTTCCTACGGGTTATGCTAAAGAATTAACCATAGAAGATTTAAAAGAAATATACCTTAAGATACTAGACCTTTTATATTTACTCAAGAAAGTAGATAAACGATTTTATGAAAATAAAATCTTGTTTAAAAATAAGAGAAAATATATCTGTCCAGCAGGGGAATCGTATATTTATATAACTGAAGATTTTAAAGTAAAGCCTTGTCCACTGATAGATAGATATATTGGAGATTTTTGGGAAGGTTTTAAACCTAAGAAACTAGAAGAGTTTAAAATATATGAAGAAATCTGTAGGAATTGTGAGGGATGTTTATTTCCCTGTCCTGCATATAGATTCTATTTTTCTAAATCGACAAATCCATGGTGTAAAACAAAGTTTAAAAAATACAGGATATTCGAAAATCCTTTATTTATTATTTATTATGATTTCTTTAGGAAGGATAGAAACTGGGAATTCAATATATTAAAGAATTTAATATATGAATTAGAAAATAGAAGTATAATAGTAGATTTTGGGTGTGGAATAGGTAATTTAACTTATATGATTGCAGAAGAGTTTAAAGATAGTAAGATTATTGGGATAGACTCTTCTAGTATTCTAATTGAGCATGCTAAAAGCAGATACAATTTAAAAAATTTAGATTTTGTTTGTGAAGATGCATTAAAATTTATAAAAAAGATCAACACTATTGATATTGCAATATTTTGGTGGGCGAGCATAATAGGTTATGACTATCCATGGAAAACTCTATTAAGAATCCTTAGAAAGAAATGTAGACACGTTATCATAGATTTACCGCCTCCTTCTAGTGATGATATTATAGATGTTCAAAAAGAAAAATATAGGATTAGGGTTATAACCAAAGGTTCATTTAATTTTGTTGATATTTTTGAAGAAGATGAACTAAAGCTCAGTACAGTATATATTTTTCATAACTATTCCACATCATATCTAAACAATATATTTGAGAAGATCGGTTATAAGATAAAAAAGTTCTTAAATATAAAAAATAGAAGAATTTGGGTTTTATCCAGCAACTAGGAAAGGAACTAAATAAACTTTCAAAAGAAAAAGTCTGAAATTTATGATACCAATTAATGAAGATATATTTTATTTCAGAACCAGAACGTACTATAATATATAACAAAAGAGAATTCACATTAAGAAGTTAAGATTTGGATAAGCCTAAAGCCTTCTTAATATACGTTTTTAATTTTTCGTAGGATTCCTCAGAATAACTTTTCTTATATTCTTTTAACAATTCTATTAAATGATCCGTTAAAGGTATAAGTCCATAATCTATTAAGTATTGGATAAACTGATTTAAGTTATCCGGTTTATTAGTTTTTTTAGCTCTCTCCCAATCTAACAAAGCTACTCTATCTCCAACTAAAACTATATGTTTAAAAGGTCTGTGAAACTCTTCCTTTTTAATTCCCTTTTTATCCAATAAATAACAAATATTTAAAATTTTTTCTAAATTCCTTAAAATCTCTTCTTTATCCCAATCCTTAAACAACTTCCCTTCTATATATTCCATCTCGATCCACTTCTCTTCATCGTTCCAAGATATTATTTTTGGAACGAAATCGTAATCACCTAATTCTAATAAAATCTCTTTTTCCTTTTCATAATTCTTCTCCAAACCTTTTTTAAACTTCTTAATAACAGTATTTCTATCTGTTAAGTATATTTCTCCATGCCATCCCTCATATATCTTTTTCATTAACTTCATAGAATACTATATCGTATTCAAAATCTATAATACCTAATAACAATTTACATCCAATCCTTTTAGCTTCCTCTAATAAATCTAGGATCCTTCTCCAAGAGAGTTTTTCGTTTTCAAAAACCGGATAAACTAAATAAATAGGTTTATTCCTATTACCTCTTTCATGTACGATAACTTTATCTTCAAATATATCTGCATAATATCCTAAATCCCTTATCTCTCTGAAAACTAAATACTTCTTATAATCAATTTTATCCTTAAACTCCTCTAAAAACTCCTCTTTATCTAGGGTTTTATCATCCATTTTTACAATCCCCCATTCCTTATCTAAAACGTATAAAACCTCTTCGGGCTCTAAATATATCTTATCACTCATCCTTCCAATCCTTCCAATCTTATCCCAATACTCTTTCTCTATCCAAAACCTTCCATTAAATCTAATTATAACCTTTTCCATCTTATCTCTAAGTATCTTACTCTGCCATCTATTACCCCTACTAATAGGGCCTTCCTAGTGCTATGTGCAACCCTATTCTTAGCCAAAAAATCATACATAGTAAATTCCTCATTGATCCTTACTGGAAAGCATATCCATTTAGAATGCTCATCACTAGGTTTTTCATATACCCTTAAGTTCCCACCAAACTTCAATCCAGTACCGACCCTATATCCTTTATTTCTTAAATCTTTGTAAATTAAATAAATATCTTCTAAACCTTTTTCTTTTAATATTTCTTTTACTTCTTTCTTATTTCCGTTTATATCAACTATCTCAACTTTTCCCTTTTCGGATAAATACAATACTTCTAAAAAAGGAATTGAGGTTCCAATTATTATACCATCCTTATAGATTACCTTCATAAAATAAACTTCATTATAAACTTTATATGATAAGCTTGGGAATAGAATCAACTGCACATACTTTTTCCGTTGGAATAGTTGATGAGGAAAGGATATATTCAAACGAAAGGGTTATATTTAAAACTGAGAAAGGTGGGATACATCCGAGGGAAGCTGCAGAACTACATTCAAGAGAAGCTATAAATATCTTAAATAGAGCAGTTTGGAAGGCTGGTTTTGTTTATAAGAAGGTTAATGATAAGTTGTTTATTGTAGATGCTTTAAACGAAATAAAGAACAAGTTTAAAAACTTAAAAGAAGGTTTTAATGAGGAGCCATGGAATAGGTATAGATATTTAGAATCAGAAAATGGAATAAAGGTATGGATAGAGGAGAATAAGGTTAGATCTGATGATAAAAAATTGGAAGATGAACTAAACAATTATATAAATGGTTTAAAAGAATTTGAAAGAAAAATAGATCTTGTATCCTTTGCTGCAGGTCCAGGCCTATATCCTACTTTAGTTCAGGGAAAGTTTTTAGCTGATCTATTATCAATAAAGTTTAATTTACCTAGGATAGGTGTAAATCATTTGATTGCACATGTAGAGATAGTGAAGTTTTATAATAAGTTTGAGGATCCGGTTGTTTTATTGGTTACAGGCGCAAACACGATGGTATTAGCTTTGGAGGGTAATAAATATAGGATATTTGGGGAAACTTTAGATATGGGTGTTGGAAACTTTTTGGATAAAGTTGCTAGATTAATGGGATTGGGATTTCCTGGTGGACCTAAAATACAGGAATTAGCAAGAAATGGGAGAAACTTAATCAAATTACCTTATACGGTTAAAGGGATGGATATTCAATTGGGCGGTTTATATACCCATATAAAGAGGTTGATAGAGAGTAAGAAGTATTCCTATGAAGACATAGCATATTCTATTCAAGAATACGTTTTCTCAATGTTGGCTGAAATATCCGAAAGGGCTATTGCCCATCTAAACAAGAAGGAATTTGGATTAACGGGAGGAGTTGCCTTAAATGAAAGGTTGAGGGAAATACTAAAATCTATGTGTGATGAAAGGAAGGTTAAATTTGGTACAGTACCAATAGATTTAGGTTCTGATAATGGTGCAATGATCGCATATACAGGTTTGGTATGGTTTAAAATGGGAATTGAGGGGAAAGATAGTATAGACCCATACTGGAGACCTGAGCAAGTAGAATATAAAGTAACAAAGTAAAGATAGGTATTATCAAGTTATCATCAAATTTCTTTACTTTGTATTCTATCAATGGAATAACTATTGCAAATAGTGGATTAGTTCTAGTAGCTAAGACAGAGATAACACCCCCAAGGATTCCTCCAAGCAATCCATTAACGCTTTTTTCCTTTGCTTTAAACCTCAGTCCAAATATCGCAGCTAAACCATCTACCCATGCCAGATAAAATGCAATGAAATATGGGTTTATTCCTAAAAATAGTCCTATGATGGATGAAACTAGTATTCCTA
Source organism: Candidatus Nanoclepta minutus (assembly GCA_003568775.1). GTDB lineage: Archaea > Nanobdellota > Nanobdellia > Nanobdellales > Nanobdellaceae > Nanoclepta > Nanoclepta minutus. Next base: position 99,305 of record MWMI01000003.1, read on the forward strand.
TAACAAAGGTAAAGGCTTCCCTCCCGCTCTCATCTTTACTGTATTCCCTTAAGAAGAAGCTAACAAAATAAGTTCTTCTAATTAAATATAGAAAAGCCCCAACGATCAACAATAAAAACATCAGATAGATTCCATATATAGGTCTTATGAAGGTAACGTATCCTATTATACTTCCTAGGCCTAGGTGTATTACCTTTCTATGTAACTCCTTTCCTAAATCTTTTTCTAAGTAATTAAAGGCTAAGATACCAATTGATGTGAATATATACCCAAATAGAACCTGTATTAGGTCATGGACACCAGCCAATATCCTTAGATATCCAATAAATAGTGCGTATATTAACCAAAGAACTTTAAAGTAAGGTCTTTCGTATATAAAGAAGGGAACTATCGCTAAGGATGCATGTCCACTTGGAAATGCAAATGGGTCTATTTCATTACTTCTGTAAACTCTAAATATTATCTTCAACGTTAGTGCTATACCTAAAGTCAAAAATAAATATGTAAAGTAATACTTTGTATATCTCCCCTCCTTTCTAAGTAACCTTATTAGGAAGTCTACGATAATGATGGCCAAGAGTAGATAGGAAAGAAAACTATAGAGATTTTCCATCAACATTCCTTTAGTAAGATTTTAAAGGTTTTAAAAAATTAGACATGTTATAATGATGCAGGTTGAGAAGGTTCTTGAATTAGTTAAACTTAAGAGCTTAGCTGGGCAGAAGATTTTGAGTGGAAACGTAAAAGCCATTAGGAATCTGAGGAAGGAAATGGCTAAGGAAAAGGCTAAAAGATGAAGAAAAAGCTTATTTCTGGCTTTCCTTCAGATATAAAGGAGAGTATAGAACTTATAGAGAGAGAAGCTCAGAAGATAGTTGTGACTACAGAGAAAAGAAGTTATGGAAAGACAGTTACTTTAATAAGTGGGATTGAAGAGGAGGTTGCAAAAGGAGTCTTAAAGAATTTAAAGAAGAAGTTAGGATGTGGGGGAACTTATAAGAACGGAGCAATAGAATTACAAGGTGATCATAGAGATAAAATAAAGAAGATATTGGTAGAAGAAGGTTTTAAAGAAGAAAACATTGAGGTCGAATAAATTAAAGGATTTCATAAGGGAGGAATTTATAGGATTAAATGTATTGGTTTATAGATGCGGAATAAAGAGTTTAGAGGGGATCTATGGAAATATTATTGATGAGACCAAGAATACCTTTGTAATAGAAACTGGTAATAAAAGGTTAATTGTACCAAAGGCTATATCTAAGTTCCTTTTTTTCTATAATGGGTATATTATTTTTGTTGATGGTAAGTTGATAAATAAGAGACCTTGGGAGAGGATAAAGATAAAGATAGTGAAGAAGGTTTAATTGATGTAATGGATACGGAGATTTTTACGGAAAGTCAATCATTAGATGGCTAGCCGAAGGAAGATTTAATGGGGCGGGGGGGATTTGAACCCCCGACCCTCCGGTCTTCAGCCGGATGCTCTCCCGGGCTGAGCTACCGCCCCAAGCCCTATTTACTAATTTAGGCAAAAATTTATTTTTATATTTTTAGGTTATATCCCTCATATATTATTAC
>MWMI01000004.1 GCA_003568775.1 Candidatus Nanoclepta minutus
GAGATATATCAATAGAACGATCTTGATAAACAAAATAAATAGAAATTTTATATATAAATGAGTCTCTAAAAGTATCAAAGGAATTCTATGAAGTAAATAACGTTTTATAAAAATTTTAAAATGGCATTACCTTATATAAGGCTACAAATATTCCAATTACTAACCAAGGAATGTTAAATCTTAAAATAGCTCAATATATATTGAATTTATGGTAAATATATTTAGTAATATAAGGCGTTCGGATAATCTCGGTTATCTGACAGAATCTTATGAAATATTTAATTTTCAAAATGAGATAATTATATTATAGAATTTATATAGCTATAAAAATTTATAGCTTAGATCTAAAACAAGTTTCTAGCTTGTTCAACCTTCCATAATATTTCATAATTTATACATCCAATGAACACCTATTATTTATCATTATTATTAACGAGTTTGTTAATCAACGCGAGCTATCTTAAATAGATTACTAAAAATCAATAAACTTGAACCCCCAAATAAAATTCATGATAATAGTATACAAGAGAGGTAACTATGAGATAACAAGAATAGAAAATGTAACAGCTATACTTTTAGGAGATCTAGAAAACTTAAAAGAACTACATGAAAAGGAAATAAAAGCTGTTAATGAAATAAGAAGAGACCTATCCGGTAAAAATGAAATATTGGGAGACCTAACATTCGATATTTTGAGAGGATTAGTAAAAACTTATACACAAGATCGCTTATTTCTAAATGAAGGATATAAATACGTTCTATCCGTTGAAACATCCTCTGGGGGAAGTTATTCATTCTACTTAAAGAGAATTAGAGATATGGATGATTTAATAGAAAAAATAAAGAATAGAGAACCTATAAACTATATATTAATAGACGCTGAGGAAGGAATTATTGAAATGGAATGACTTATGCTATAATAAAGTGTCCACACTGTAAAAAATTGTTTATAAAAGAAATCAGATCTAAAAAGACATTAGAGAGATCTATAACCTGCAAGATTTGCGGGAAAAACTTTAAGATAATATCCAAAAAATATGGAAATACTATAATAAAGACCTTTGAAGATATAAGGGTAGCCCAAGTCTACTTAAGGAAATTAACCGAAGAATACTACAGGAAATAGCTAATACCTATAAAGCTCAGGTATATACTTATAATAATGATGGACAAGAACAGGAATTTTTCTGAATGGTACAATGAGATAATAAGATCTGCAGATATAATAGATGATAGGTATCCAATAAAAGGTATGCCTGTATACAAACCTTATGGATTTAAACTGGTTAGAAACATAATTAGAAACCTTGAGAAAGAGTTAGAAAAATTTAATATAGAACCTGCATGGTTTCCTGCCCTAATACATTATAATATATTCAAAAAAGAATCTGAACATATAAAAGGATTTGAAAGTGAGGTCTTTTGGGTTGGTGGAAAAGATGAAGCCTCTGAATACGTTCTAAGACCAACTTCCGAGACTGAAATGTATTATATGTATCCCCTTTGGATAAAATCCTATTCCGATTTACCTATCAAGCTCTATATGACAAATACCGTATATAGGTATGAAACCAAAGCTACAAAACCATTGATAAGGGGAAGAGAAGTACTATGGAATGAAGCTCACACAGGACATTCTACTAAAGAAGATGCAGAAAGAATGATAAATGATTCAATAAAAATATATACAAAAATATTTTGGGAGATATGTTCTGTACCTTTTGTATGGACTGTAAGACCGAGTTGGGATAAATTTGCAGGAGCAGATTATACGAAAGCTGCGGATACCATCTTACCGGATGGAAGGTTCTTACAAATAGGTACAACACACTTATTGGGCCAAAACTTTTCAAAGGCCTTTGGGATTTATTTTAATGATAAGCATCCTTTCCTAAGTAAAGATAGAAAAAACGAGATAGAGATAAAGATGAAAAATGTCCCAGAAGAAGTGAGGAATAAAATAGATGATTATGATCTGATAGCCTTTTCTAAGGACTATAAAAAGGTTGTTATAATAAAGATATTAGGAAATAGAGCAAAAATAAAAATAATAACTAAAGAAGGTATTGAAGAAAAAGAAATAAACGTTGAATACAATGAAAATAAAATTTCTGATAAAATATCTACAGGTTATAGAGAATATGAGCTTAACTATATTTATGGAAGACTCGAAGAAAATGAGAGGTTAATTGAAAGTCTAAAATCCCTTATAAATCTTGAAGAATTCGATAACAGGAAGATGATATGGCAAATCTCCTTTGGTCTCGCGATGAGATCCCTAGCAGCAGTTATATCTATACATGGCGATAATAAGGGGCTTGTACTACCTTTCCCTATAGCCCCAATTCAGATAGTAATAATACCGATCTATTATTCTTCCGAAAAAGAAGAAAAGGAAAGAATATTAGAATATTGTGAAAAGGTGAGGAACTATCTGGATGAATATAGAGTATACTTAGATAAAGATGATTCAAAAACACCAGGCTGGAAGTTTAACTATTATGAATTTAAGGGAGTACCAATAAGGATTGAAATTGGAAAAAAAGAAGTAGAAGAAAACTCTGTTACAGTAAGCGTTAGAAGGAGGAATGAAAGGAGTAAAAAATACTATGTAAAAATTGAGGAATTAAAGGAAAAAATAAGAGATATAGTTGAAGAATATGATAAATACTTAAAGGAAGAAGCCATTAAATACTTTAAGGAGAAAATAGTTAAAACAAACAATATTTCTGAATTAACTAAAATAATAGAGGAAAATAAAGTTGGAAAAATACCATTTTGTATGTCTGAAGAATGTGCAAAGGAATTAAAGGAAAGATATTCTCTGGATATTAAAGGATACGATATAAACCCTGAAAAAACAAATGAAAGATGTATCGTATGCGGTAAAGAAGGGAAGTATTGGGTATATGTTGGAAGGAGTTATTAACTACTCTGTCCTTAATGCAACTACAGGATCTAGCCTAGCAGCATTTATCGCTGGAGCTAATCCAGATAGCATTCCAACAACGGTTGCTAGAACTATAGCAAAGATTATATGCAATGGATTTATGCTAAGATGACTGATAGAAATAAGAGATGCCCTTGTACCAGACCCAGCTGCTTGTAAAGAAATAGAGGTAGGATTAAAGATCCCTATAGCCCATGCCAAAATAATACCAAAGATACTACCGATTATACCACCGATTAATCCTATTAAACCAGATTCAAATAAAAATATTAATGCAATCTCATAGTTCTTTGCCCCTAAAACCTTCAATATACCTATTTCCTTTACCCTCTCGATGACAGCCATATACATTGTGTTCATTGTTCCTACAGCCGATACTAAAAGCGATATACTGGCTATTGCTATTAAAATAAAGGAGATTATATCCAATATCTGCATAGTAGATTGTAAGATTTGTCCCATATCAATTATTGTATAGGAATTCCCTCCTCTAGTTTGATTTAAGAATCTACTAATTTCTGCTTTTGCCAAACTAACATCACCAGCAATAACATATATAAACCTAATATCCTTTCTTCCAAATAAATTCTGCATTGTAGATAAGGGAACATAGACTTCAAAATTTTCTATTCCCAAACCCCCAGTTGAATTAAGTATACCGATAACTTTACATTTCGTATTATTTATTAAAATGATATCTCCAACGGCTATTTCTGTAGAAAAGGTCTTTTTAGCGATATAATATCCTAAAATAACATTACACTTATTATTATCAATAGGAAGAAATCCTCTTCCCTCATATAGAGAATAACCCAAATTCTCTAATTTAACATCTGTCGGAATACCTGCAACTGATGTTAGCATAACCTTTTCCCTATACATAACAGGTAAGTTTATTCTTATCATTGGTATAACTTCTTCAACTCCTCCTAACCTCTTCAATCCCTCTATTTCAAAATTAGTAAAGGCATTACCTGAAGAAGTTAAAGAACCTATCAAAGTACTTGCTCTACCAGAAGTAATAATCAATTTGTTTACACCCATCCTAGAAATAATACTTTCTACAGAACTTTTGGCACCCTCAGTTACAGATAGTAAAGCAACCAAAGCAGCAATACCAATTACGATTCCTATAATAGTTAACCAAGACCTTAAACTCCTCCTAGAGAGGTTCCTTATAGAAATATAAAAAAGGTCTAATAAAATCATCCTTTCCTCCTTTTATAGTAAACTATCATAACCACTAGTATAATGGCTAATAAGGCAATATACATAATATTCATACGGCTATTACTTTTGTAAACACTTTGCTGAGTATTTATTTCACTAAATCCTAAATTCTTTATAAAAGATTTCATATAAAAGTTTCCCAAAATATCTTTGTAGAATATTTCTATCCTAACCAGAGAATTGTTATATCTAGCTAGTATCTTAAAGCTATCTGTAAGATAGTTATTTGCCTCTATATCTCCTAAGAAACTATCTTCTCTATCTAAGATACATCCTTCGCAGTTTAATTTTATGTAAACTCCTCTTGCATCTATGTTTCCAAAGTTATAGACCGATACATACAGTGTACTTCCAGATATCCATGCAGAAGCAGATATGTTTGGCTCTTCATTTACTTTTAAATTGATGAAGAAGATATCGTTATATCTGTTACCATACTCATCATTATAGGAAATATTTACCGGTACATTATATGATCCTGCTAAGCTTACGTCTGAATACACTTGTAATATTAGTTTTTTCGTTTCTCTGGGTAATATCTTATCGATATAAATCTCCTGTTTATTGAAACTCAATCCAGGAAGGTTATTTACCTTTACTAATACATTATAGAAGGTTAAAGATCCTTCATTACTAAGGTAAATTAAAATATTTTTGTATTCTCCAGGCTTTATGGTTATATCATCAAAACTTAGCGTTAATCTACCACCTAATGAATATATTGGGAAACTTATTAACTTTGGCAAGGTATAAAAGTTTCCTATTGAATCTTTATAAGAAAGAATTATTGGAATGCTACAACTTCCCGAAGCATATGTAGGTATTTTTATACTAAAGCTAACATTTGTTTCATTACTTAAATCTCCTATATAGAGTTCTTTAGGTGATATATCACACACAGAATAGTTAGTATATATGACTAAATCCTTTACGATACTGCCAAAGTTAGTTATGTATAAATCTAATTTTGCTTCTTTTCCTATATAGTTATTTGAAACATTGTAATTTAGAACTATGCTCGGTGCTTTATAAACTGTGAATAAAAAGTAATCGGATCCTGTTTGAATGCTTCCATTAACAAAATACCTCTCATCAATGGATATCCAATACCTTCCTACAGAACAATTTTCTATGTTTAAGTTAACTAGGAAACATGCACTTTTATCTATACTATCAAAGTAAAATTCATTTTTATCTAGTTTTATACAGGAATCCGATGTATTAAGAGTTAGATATACCGAATATAGCTTTATTGGATAAAGCTCATTGTTTAAGCACAAAAGAACTGTTGAGTTACTGTTTGACTCTGGAAAATTAGGAGTTATGCTAGATAGGTTATAGTTTAGCATTAATGCAAATATAGATTTAAATTGAACTAATAAAACAGCTAAGAATAATAATATTTTTTTGTTCATTGTATGCTATATCTTTCTAATATTAATTCAAAAGCCTTTTCTATTTTTTCTTCTTCTACATTGGCTCCAACCTCATTCAAAGCTTTAGAAAATATCTCTAAGAATGGTCTGTATTCTTTCTTATCGAAAACCATTCTTTTAATTAAGATGAGGTCTTCTGCTAATGGTATAAACAATACGTAATCCCCTTCCTCAATATTAAACTTCTCCCTTATTTCAGCTGGCACTACTATCTGACCTTTACTTGAGATTCTTACTAACTTAAATTTCATAAAGTAAGAAAGTAAGAAGATTTTATAAACCTATTATGAATTAATTCTCTAATAATGGATGCTATCGTACTAAAGAATGTTTGGAAAGTTTATAAAATAGGTGGAACAGAAACTTATGCCCTAAAAGATGTGAACCTAAGAATAAAAGAAGGAGAAATGGTTGGAATCCTCGGACCTTCTGGTTCTGGAAAATCGACACTAGTTCATATAATCGGATGCATGGACAGACCAACCAAAGGGGAAGTATACTTGTTTGGGAAAAACATATTAAACCTTAAAGATAAAGAACTTGCTGAACTAAGAAAGAAATATATAGGCTTCGTCTTTCAGATGTTTTATCTATTCCCAAATATGACTGCCTTAGAAAATGTAGAGATCCCGATGATACTGGCGGGTATTCCAAAAAGCATTAGAACAGAAAAAGCCATGAAGCTATTAGAAGAAGTTAAATTATTGGAAAAAGCTAAAAACTTACCATCACAGTTATCTGGTGGAGAGCAACAAAGGATAGCAATTGCAAGAGCACTAGCAAACGATCCAAAAATAATATTAGCAGATGAACCAACTGGAAACTTAGATGTAAAGTCTTCTAGCATAGTTATAGAGCTGTTTAAGAAACTTAATAGAGAGTATGGAAAAACAATAGTAATAGTTACTCATGATATAAAAATAGCTGAAAACGTTGATAGGATAATCGTAATAAAAAAAGGGTCTATTGTAGCTAATGAGGTTTCCATTGATGAAGCATTGGAAATTCTCAAAAAGTAAACAAATTACAAATTTAAATCTTTAAAAAAATAGTTGTATATGGTATATAAGGTAAGAACTTATATTCCTGGATTTGATGAGATACTGTATGGAGGTATTCCGGATAGGAGCATAGTACTGTTGTCTGGAGGACCCGGAACTGGAAAATCTATACTAGGAAAACAGTTTATATATAATGGTTTACTAAAGAATGAGAACGGAATATTCGTTGCATTAGAAGAGCATCCTGTTGCAGTTAGAAGAAGTTTCAAAAACTTTGGATGGGATATATCAAAGTTTGAAGAGGAAGGAAAGTTTGCGATAATAGATGCATTTACAGGTGGAGCTGGTACTGCTGCAGAAAGAGAAAAATATATTGTAAAACAAATAGACGATACCTTCGAATTGGCAGATGTTTTAAAACAAGCAATAAGAGAAACTAATGCTAAAAGAGTTGTAATAGATTCTGTATCAACCCTTTACTTAACAAAACCTTCTATAGCAAGGGCTACAGTTATGTTATTAAAGAGAGTGATCTCAGGATTAGGATGTACTGCAATATTTGTATCACAGGTCTCTGTAGGAGAAAGAGGATTCGGTGGACCCGGAGTTGAACATGCAGTAGATGGAATAGTAAGGTTGGATCTAGATGAATTCGAAGGAAGGCTATATAGATCTATCATTATTTGGAAGATGAGGGATACAAGGCATAGTATGGTAAGACATCCTATGGAGATTAACGAAAGAGGTATTTCAGTTCAATGGGACAAATACATTAAAATATCTGGAAACTATGTAAAAATCGACAAATTACCAGATGAAGAAATTGAAAAGATGAAAAAGGCTGTTGAAGAAGCTGAAAAACTTAAATAAGAATAAAACATTAATATAAAATGGAAGTCCCATTAAAACCCATGGGAAAGGAAGATATAAGAAAGTTAGAATCTGCCTTATTAGTAATGGCTTTATTTGATAAAGAAACCTTTGAGGCTATTAGAAATCCTGCAGAAAGGTTAACATGGGTTGATTCCCTATATACTGCTGCAGCAGCTCTAGCAAGAGAAAAAGCTGGTATGCCTCTATCAAAGATATCCGAAGAAATTGGAGTATCTGAAGCTTCTATAAGGAAACACTTAAAAGGAGAGACAAAGGCTGGAAAGTTAGTATTACAAATGTATGAAAAGTTATCAAAAGAAGGTTTTAAAGTAGAACTCCCGGAAGCTGTTAAAGAAAGTATAGAAGGATTTAAGAAAGAAATAAAACAAAAGATTGAGGAAATAGAAAGAAAAATTGAAGAGATAAAGAAGATAATAGAATAATTTATATAAAATATATAGAGTCTCCTCTAGAACTTCCTATAGATTGGCTAAAAATCATTTCCAAAAATTTCCTAATATCTAATACTATAAAAAGGTCTTCTTGAATACAGAAGTAAGGTAAAATATCAAGACTCTCTACGTTGCTTCCTACTATAGAAAAAATAGAGAAGTTAACATTCTTTATTCCAATGGAGAAGGCTATCCTCTCTCCTTCATAGTTTAGAATTAAATATAGATCTTCCAAAGGTTCATATTGAATAAAAACAAATTCTCTATTGTTATTCTTAAAAACCATTATATTATATCCGCTAATAGAAATTTCTTTTATAGGATAATAATCAAATAACTTTAGATAACTTACTATCATTCCCTTAAAATCCTTTAGACTTCCCATAAAAATATATTTACCATAGTTGTTTATGATTAAATTTTCTCTAACTTCCGGTAATTCAATATAGTCATTAGAAAAATTCTGTTCTCCAGAAGATTTTATTCTTAAAATTTCATCTAGATTTCTAATCTTCATTTAAGTTTAGATATAAATTTTTTCTTGATTGGACCTATATCTTCTGAACTCGTCAACCAATAATGCAGCTATTCTGCCTTCTTCGGTTATAGAAATTCCCTTAAATTTACCTAAAATTCCCCTTTCTATCCTACAGAGGTTATAAGATGCCAATATTCTAATAGTAGACCTGATTGAATACTTCATAGGAACTATATCTAAAAATCCTTTATTTTTAATTAAATTCTCAAGTTCAGAAATGGATATAAAAGATTTCTCGTCTAAATACTTTATAATATAGTATCCATAGCTTCCCATTTTTATAACTGGATATAATAGCTTCCTTTCGTATTCTTCTTTTATTTCATAATATTTCCTCCTTAAAGGATCATCTTCAGGTAAATTTTCAATAATTCTTCCATATTCGATGAATTTAATAGCATCTAAAAGACTAAATTTATTCTCCTTTAAATTGATTAATATGTTCTCTAACCTATTTTTTATAATTTCCTCCGCCATAGTAGTTATTAGTATAAAAATTTTAAAAGTAATATTTACCCCCTTATCTTCGATAAATAAAACTTCAGGGCCTTTGCAGCCTCCTCTGGAGATTCAAACACAGGAAAAAATCCTTCTAACTCTTTCCTTATTTTATCCGCATAGAATCCACCATAAATAACGAAAGTTATAAATATATTCTTCTTGCATACCTCCTTGATTTTATCTACAATTTTCTCAGTGTAATGTGGCAATTGGGGTAGTAAGATAGCTAAAATAGCTTCAGTCCTATTGTCTTCTATTAGTATTCTTAATCCTTCAACGTATTGATCTTCTGTAGCATTTGCAGTCGTATCTATAGGATTCTTCAACGATGCAAAATATGGTAAAACCTTTTTCAGTTTTTCTTTCATATCCTCCGGTGTATCCTCCAGCTCTATTCCTAACCTCTCTAAAGCATCGGAAGCCAGAACACCCATCCCACCCCCATTCGTATAGACATATATCATTTTCTCAAATAACTTGCAATCTTTAAATAAATCATGAATTCATGGAAGCTTTCAGCCTCTATTATACCTAAATTTTCGAAGACGTTTCTATAAACATCATAATCTCCAGCCATCGCAGAAGTATGCGAAGACGCTGCAATATTTCCTCTCTTTGTTTTTCCAGCTTTTAGTATTACTATAGGCTTATCTATTCCTTTTGCTATTTCTATAAATTCCTTCCCCCTTCCAGGTCTCAAACCTTCCATATATATAAATATGGATTCTGTATTTTCATCTTCTTTTAATTCTCTCAACATATCTACTTCGTCTATATCTATCTTATTTCCATAAGAAACTATTTTAGATACTCCAATGTTCCTATAAGATGCGTATTCCATAAAAGCTAAACCAATAGCACCAGACTGGGTAATCAATGCTATTTTTCCTTTTTTTGGTCTAGGCAATCTTTCTCTATCAACGAAGAAAGTGTCTATACCTTTGTATGGATCGTATATACCCATGCAATTTGGTCCTATTACTCTTATCCTATATTTATTGATAAAATCTCTTATCTTATCCTCTAGTTTCTTGCCTTTATCTCCTATTTCCGAGAATCCAGCGGATATTATTACAGCTAATTTTACTCCCTTCTTTCCAACTTCTTCTATTATTTCCGGTACAACCTCTGCAGGAACTGCAACAACAATCATATCAACGTTTTCTTCTATAGATGATATACTCGGATAACACTTTAAACTATATATTTCATTATAATTAGGGTTAACTGGATATATCTTTCCTTTGAAATCTTGGAGGAAATTTTTTAGAATTATATTACCTACCTTCCCTTCCTTTGCAGAAGCTCCAACTATAGCAACTGACTTTACATCAAACAATCCCATAAATTCTTAGATTCTTTCCATTACTTTTATGTTTTGAACGAAGAAGGTTACTAGCCCCGCGGGGATTCGAACCCCGGTCACGGGGGCCAGAGCCCCGCATCCTAGGCCACTAGACGACGGGGCTATAATTATTACATTAATCTCAATTAAATAAATATTTCTATCAATAAATATTACTAATTTTCTCAAAAATTAAGCTCATATATTAGCTATTAACTAAAATAAAAATCAAAAAATTGGAGAAATATAATTATTTCTAAGGTCAAATATTTTTAAATTAGAAAAATTAGTAAAAATATTATGATAAACTATAAATTTGTTAGCCATAGCAATATTAAGAGGCTTATTTCAATAATCAAACTAAATAATAGAGTAAAAATTAATAAAATAACTTATTTAGCTAAGAAAATATCTAAAACTTTGGATAGTAATCTAATAAAATCTTATATAATTTATTTTCCTTCTAAAGATTTAAACAAAAAAGATTTTACATACATAGCAATTATATCATCTTCCCATATAGTTATAAGTTCTTATTCCGAAGATGACAGCTTATATCTAGATATAGATGTTGCATGGTGCTCGGATAAAATAATAAACCCTAACGATATGGCAGAACTGCTTAAGGAAACTTTCGGGAAGGATTTAAGAAAAATTTTAACTATAAAGATATATGATTATTTAGGTAATATGATGATGGCTTTCTCACCTGATGGAATGATGATTGCCGAGTTCTCTGAATAGCTTTTTATATTTTTCCTCTAAAATAATTCTTATGGAAAAGTGGACAATTCATGATAAAGAGATAGAAAATCAATTAAAGGAAGCTGGATATGGGATTTTCAATCATTCTGCTGTAGAGATATGTCATTGGACAAAGGAAGCGATAACTACTGGCAGAACGTGTTATAAAAACAAATTCTATGGTATATCAACAGCTGGCTGTATGCAGATAACGCAAGCTGTTGTCTGGTGTCCAAATAGATGTATATACTGCTGGAGACCAAACTTAAATTTCGAAAGTTATAATAGAACCCTACCAGAAGATAAGGTAGATCCACCTGAATTAACACTAGAAAAACTGAGAGAACTCAGAAAAAAACTATTAATAGGATATTTCGGAAATCCAAAAGCAAACAAGGAGTTACTTAAGGAAATTATAGATAAACCACAGCATGTGACCTTCTCCCTATCCGGTGAACCTCTCCTTTATCCTTATGTAACAGAAAGTATCTCTTATATAAAGAAGAATTGGCCATGGGTAAAATCAATATTCGTAGTTACCTCTGGACAAGTACCGGAAGCGTTAGAGAGGATGAGGAAGAGTAACGTTTATCCCACTCAATTATATATATCTTTTACTGGACCAAACAAGGAGCTATATAAGAAAATCTCCGTACCATTATATGAAGATTATTGGGAGAGGTTTATCGAATCCTTAGAGATATCTTCTAAAATGAGAGTTAGGAGGGTAGCAAGGATTACAATAATAAAAGGTTACAATGATAGCGAAGATTACTTAGACCAATGGGCAGAACTAATGGATATATACAAGCCTCATTTTATAGAAATTAAAGCTTTCATGCTTTTAGGATATTCAAGACTAAAGCTTAACCTAGAAAATATGCCATCCCATAAGGATATAGTTGATCTTTCAAGAAAATTCGAGAAAAAACTGGATAACTTTAATTATATGGATGAAGATGAGGATTCTAGGATAGTTGTACTAAAGAATATATCAGGTGGTATGGATATAGATCCAATTATAAATTCCGTAGAACCAAACGTATAAAATGCCGAAGAAAAAACAGATATCAACGACTATCGATGAAAGATTATATAAGGAAATAAAAGAAAAAGGATACAGAATATCTGATCTTATAGAGAAAGGTCTGGAATATATGGAAAAAGAAAGAAGGGTTTTAAATGAAGACTATATGGAATCCTTTATTGAAAAGCTAGATAATATTACCAAAAAGATAGAAAAAATTATTAATGAAAGTTTAAAGGATAAGTTAAAGGATCTGATGGATTTCCTAGAATCAGAAAGAAATGAATTAATAAACAAAAAAATAATATCTAGATATGACATAAATAGGATATTTACAAGAATAGAAGAAAAAATACAGGAAATGTTTGAATTATAAAGATATATTTGAATATCTCCAATTCCTTTTAACCTTCATATATAAAGGACTTACCAACCTACCATACTTCCTCAATATTACCCAGATGGGAGGATATTCGTTTTCTTTTATCTTCTTAGCATACCTTACTTTCCTCGCATAATATTTGAACACCATCTTTTACTTATTACACAGCAAGTTTAAAAAACTAATATAAATATAGTAGAAACAACTAACAAAAATATGCTATGAACGATACCCGCAACTATCTTCCCCTCAGAAACCTTCCCGATTACCAATCCTGTAAATAGAGCGTTCAATAAGATAAATACGGAAGAAACTTGTTTATATGCATTCATTACTTCAAAACTATTACCTAGGGGAACAAAATACATAAACCTATAGACTGCGTATATTACGAGAATAACTAAGATGAATAAGCCATAATATGAGAAGGCTAGATACCTAACGTTAGATAACCTCTCTTTCTTTAAGCTATTCGATACATAAAACATTTCAGACATACTCTCGAATAACTCGCTTGTTCCACTACCTCTGGTCAGAAGACTGGATAGTATACTTAAGGACTGCCTAACGCTCTTTACATTGATCTTCCTCGTAAGATTAATTAGAGCTTTATTAAATGGAACCCCATATTCCATCTGCAAGTGCAGGTACTTTATATACTGGTTAAGCTTTTTCCCATAGTTATTGTTCATTAAAGATCTAACAGCAATTGGAAGAGGCTGACCTATTTTTATGTATTGGCTCAAGTCCCTTAGAAATATGGGAAAGTTTCTTTCCAATTCCTGATCCTCAATATATTCCTTAAAGTATTTTAATGAAAATAAACTAAATATAAGGGCTATTAGGGCTAACTTTATTATCGGATCTATCTTTAAGACTATTAAAAATAATGTAATGAAAGAAAGTATAAAAATTATCCTCTTATCCATTTTCTAACGAAATCAAGCATTATAGTCTTTTCTTTTCTAGCTATAGCATCCCTTATAGAATCTATAGCATCCATATTAGCAGATATAGAATCTATTCCCAGCTCAACTAACATTGAAGCATATTCAGGGTCTGAACCTGCCTGACCACAAATGGATGTATAAACACCCTTATCCTTGCATACTCTAATAACCCTCTTTATTAACTCTAAAACGGCAGGATGCTTTTCGTTCATTAGTTTTTGAACCAAACTATTATTTCTATCCACACCTAAGGTTAATTGAGTTAAATCGTTGGTACCAAAGGATATAAAATCTATTCCAGCCTTTTCTATTATTTCCTCTATTGTCAATGCAGCAGCTGGTGTTTCTACCATTATACCAAACTTTACATCCTTATGGGGTATTAAGCCTTCTCTTTCCATTATATCCTTAACTGCCTTTACCTCTTCCCATGATATAACAAATGGTATCATTATCCAGATGTTCCTATAGCCCATCTCCTTTATCAACCTCTTAAAGGCCCTTATCTGAGCTATAAGTATTTCCTGTTGATCTAGATCTCTCCTTATACCATGCCATCCTATCATGGGATTAGATTCTATTGGTTCCTTATCTCCACCTTCCAACCCCCTATACTCATCTGTTCTTAAATCAAAAGTTCTAACAATTACTGGTTTCGGGAACATTAGAGATGCTATTTCCCCAATCCTATTCACTAAAATATCTTCTAGATCCTTTAACCTATTATTCTCTAGATACCATCTTGGATGCTTTCTTTCCCTCAATATTAAGAATTCTAACCTCAAAAGACCTATTCCATCGATCTTATCCCTAATCTTCATAACCGTTTCCGGATAATCTGCTATAGCAAAAACTTTAGTAGCCGTAATCTCTCTAGTCGCAACTATCTTTTCCTCCTTCTCCTCCTTTCTTTCAAACTCTACATCGCCCTCATAAACTATTCCTCTAGCCCCATCAACCGTTACATACATTCCATCTATTAAAACTTTTGTAGCCTCTCTAGTTCCTACAACACAAGGTTTTCCCAGTTCTCTTGAAACTATGGCAGCATGTGAAAGATTACCACCTTCATCCGTTATGATTGCTGAAGCTATAGCCATTAAAGGTTCGAAGTCTGGATTAGTCATCCTTGTAACTAAGACATCTCCCTTCTCAAACTTCTTAAAGTCTTCAGGACCATATATTATCTTTACCCTTCCCTTTCCAATACCTGGAGATGCTGAAATACCCTTCAGAAGTATCCTTCCCGATCTCTTCCTATATGTTGTAACTGGGCGTGTTTGAACGATCCATATTCCATTCTTATCAATTGCAAATTCTATATCCTGTGGATTTCCATAATGCTCTTCTATCTTCTTACCTAATTCTGCCAATCTTCTGATTTCCTCTTCACTTAAACATCTAATTTCTTTTTTATCATCAGGAACATTTACTTTCTTTGTCAATTTCTCCGGATCATATATGGTCATTATATCCTTTCTATTTACCTTTATATCTAATATCTGCAATGTATTTTTATCTACAACATATTCGTCTGGTGTCACTTCTCCAGAAACTATAGATTCTCCTAACCCCCAAGAAGCCTCAATTACTATTTTAGAAATATCATTACTAATTGGATCTACAGTGAACATAACACCTGATTTTTCGGAAAATATCTGCTTTTGAATTACAACAGCCAATGCAACTTTCATATGATCAAATCCCATCTGTGTCCTATAGTTCATTGCTCTTGCCGTCCAAAGAGATGCCCAACATTTTTTAACAGCCTCTAATAACTCCTCAATACCCTTTACGTTTAGAAAAGTAGCTTGTTGTCCTGCGAAGGATGCATTCGGTAGATCTTCCGCAGTAGCAGAAGACCTAACAGCAACATAGGTTTCTTCTTCTCCAAATATCTTTGACAAGTTCTTATAATTTTCAATTATTACATTTTTTAAATCATCCGGAATCTGACCATTTATGAACAAGTTCTGTATTTCTTCTGAGGCTTTTAAAAGACTTACAGGATCGTTTAAATTAGTCCTACTTAATATCTCTGCTATCTTATCTCTCAAATTATTATGATCCACAAACCTCCAATATGAGTTAGCAGTTAGTACAAATCCTGGAGGGACTGGTATTCCAAACTTTACCATTTCCCCTAAGTTTGCTCCCTTTCCACCAACTATGCCTACATCCTCTTTAGATAATTGATCAAACCACCTTACATAATCCATAAATATAGTATTTAGAAGCTTCCGATTTTATAAAGTTAGGAAGTTATGATAAAAAGGTAGTTATTTAATTAAACTAGAGTAAAGTCTATGATATTCTTTTATTACTCTTTCAAAGGAGAAATACCTTTCTATTATATGTCTATTTTTATCGTTCATGTAAGCTCTTACATTATCTACAACTTCTATCATCCTTTCCGATAGATCGGAAATACTATGAGGTTTTACTCCAACAGCCAAACCATTCTTTACTAATATCTCCTGAGGTCCTCCTAGATTGTAAGCGATAACAGGCAAACCCATATATGCGGCTTCTAGGGGTGCTAATCCAAAGTCCTCAACCCAGGCAGGATGTACATATACACCAATTCCCAGTTCCTTTAAAGCTAATAGCAATCCAGCTAAATATAGATCGTTTAGACTATTTTTATATAGCGGAGAGTACAAATGTACATCCTTCAGTTTATGTCCTTCCCTCTCAATATATTTTTTAATTCTTTTATTATTAGTGCCTCCTATGATTATTAGTCCTACATCTTTCCTCTTAGATTTTACTATTTTATAGGCTTTTATTAAATCGTATATTCCCTTTTCTGGCTCCCATGCTCCTATAAATATATACCATTTCCTATTCGAATTTCCGTAGATCTTCTTATAAAATTCTGCTACTTCCCTTATTATTCTATACTTCTTTGGATCTTTAAGCATCTCTGTATAGTGTATTCCATCTCTTATTACCAAACTCTTCTTTCTATGCTTATCCCCATATATGCTATTAAACATACCGTTTATCCAATTAGATACGTGCACAACAATATCTGAACTTTCCATAGCCCTTTCTTCCAAATCTTTAAAGAAACCTAACAACCACCACTTCTGCCATGGATATTTAAACTCAGAATCCTCAAGAGTATACGCATCTAATAACTCTCTATTATCTTCTTTATTCCACCAATCTTTCAATATTTTTTCAATATTCTTTCCTCCCTCTTCATATCCGCCTGGCCTAGCTCCCTTTCTTATTAGAGTATCTAACGTTTCCTTCGGATTCTTGTAAAATTCCTCCCTAAATGGTAGAAATTCCCTATCAAATGCTCTAACCACAAAGGATCCATGGGGTGTAAATATAACGGGCTTTTTTCCTATTCTATTCAGGATAGCATCTAGATCTCCATCTAAAGCTACCGTTGCTGTGTGGGTATGTACCAAATCATAAGGTCCACTTCTCTCAATAAATTCCAAAAAATCTTCTTTTTCATCTGAATACCATCCATAAATTACATTTCCGTTAACATCATACAGCTTGTATAAATAGCCTTTATTGTCGTTAGAAAACCATCTACCAATAATTACAAAACTATATCCATATTTTTCGCTTAGCTCTTTAGCAAGCCTTAAGGCAAATTTATCAGAACCTCTATTTATTCCTGGAATTACTAAAAGGATACGGGCCATTTAGAAATCATTTATAAAAATTAGGGTATATAAGGAGCCGGTGGTTTCTCTTCTTCCCCTAATTCTTCTTTAGAAGGTTTTTCTTCCTTTTTAACTTCTTCCTTCTTTTCCTTTTCTTTTTTTGAGAGAATCTCATCTATGACTGTCTTAACATTATTATACATAATATACTTGTTAAAATCGGTTATAGATTTCACTAATCCTGGTAACTTTAGCTTTATTCCCTTTGGAGTGTATATCTCCCTTAAGCCTTCGTATAATTTAATTAGAGAATTTCCAAATAATCCAACATATCCTACATAAGCGTTTACGAATTTTTCTGGATTTTCTACCCCATTGTTTTTCAGATAATATGTCATTCCACTAATTATAAGATTTGCAGCAACTTCCTGATATCTATCTCCCCTTGAAATAAGATCGCCTGCATAAGGGTTTACAGAGGAAGTTATTCCACCAAGAATCCTCCTTACAACCATCTCTGCAACTTCTCTTTGCATCCTATAATCTGCTATAGCTTCTCCTATACTCTTATTAGTAACAAATGCGGAAAGCAAATTAGAATATCCAGAACCGTAATGATAATCTACAGCTTTTTCAATAGCTTTAAGTTCCTTTTCGGAATATCCCGAAAAGACAGATTCTAGTATACTCTTTCCTGTTTGTATTGCCCCACCTAAGGTGGTTTGTATTGTTTGGTTCCAATAAGATTTTTCTTCCTCTGTTGGCTCTAAGACAGTCCTTACAACGTTATTTAATAAGTTATCTAACTCCATAATAATAATAGTACTTTAAATATTTAAAAAATTAACTACGTATTAGTAATATAATTATAGAATAAAAAATATTTAAAAAATATATGAGCTACTTCTTGAGAAGTTGTTTAAGGGCCTCTATTATTTCCTTTAACAATCCTTCACCTTCACCAGGCTCTATAATAGCTGCAGATGCTGCTTGAACCTGAATACCACAAGAATTTCCTAATCTTTGCTTTGAAGATACAAATACGTATGGTACTCCCTTTTCTTCACAAAGTGCTGGTATATGCATTACTATCTCTTGAGGATCCACATCCAAAGCTATTGCAACCAACTTTGCTTGTCCTCTATCTACTGCCTTTGTTGTTTCATTCGTTCCCTTCCTTATCTTTCCTGTTTGCCTTGCTGTTTCAAATAGCTTATATACCTTCTCTTCGTAATTCTGTAAGAACGTATTCAATACATCTTCCGACCAGGTAACATATTGTGGCTTCATCATGATTCATCACGTATAAAAAATACTAAAAAGAAAAAATTTTAAAGTTACTCTTGAGCTTCGAAAGGTTCAGCTATAGCATAAGTAGGACCAACTTTAACAATTTTTATGTTACCTTTCCATCCTGGCTGGACATTCTTAACAAAAACACTTACACCCTTTACTCTAACGAATCCATCTCCTCTCGTAGTAAGTTTACTAACTTCAACCTCAAACACGTCTCCAACTTTGATGTGCCTTATTACCATCATTAATTTTACTTTAAACTTTTATATAAACTTTACTGTGATTTTATGGATTCCCATTTTTTGATAATATCTAGAGTCTCTGAGTAAAGATCCTTTAGCATGCGATAAAAATCTTCCTTTCCCTCTTCTAAAATCTTCATTTTATTTTCTAATTCCCTTGTTTTTTCCTCTGAAACGTGTTCTCCAAAATTATTTTTTAGAAAATTATAGACCTCTATTCCTAACTTAACAGGTACCATATAATTACCTTTATTCAGCACATAACCTCTCTCAGTTAGCTTAAAGACTATCGTAGCATATGTTGAAGGTCTTCCTATACCCCTTTCCCTCATTAACTCTATTATATCGGATTGTGTATACAAGGGATACTTATAAGCTATTCTGTATTTTACATTCTCGATTTCTGTATTACTTACCGGTGTATTAATAAGCATATTTATTAAAAATTGGTCAACCAGATCCCATCCATGTTTTAATATCTCCAATGCACCTTCTAACTTTATTTCGGCATTTATTTCTGGAACTTGAATAACCTGTTCGAACTTTCTAATCCTTACCGGTGTCATCTGAGACTGAATAAACCTCTTAAATATAATATCATAAACCGCATAATGATAGTTTGTTAGGTCTATAAATACCTCTAACTCTCCACTCTCTATCATTTCTCTTAGTTTACTGGCATCGATAGGTTTAGTAGGCCTTATTGCCTCATGAGCTCCTCCAGTACCCCAACTCCTTCCATTGAAGTATTCTAAACCGAACTTTTCAGAAATATAATCCTTTGCTATTTGTATACCAACAGGAGAAATCCTAGTTGAATCCGTTCTATGGTATGTTATTAAACCTGCCTCGAACAAGTCCTGAGCTATTTGCATTATTCTGTCTACACTTATTTTTAAAATTCTGTTAGCTAACTGTAGCATAGTACTTGTAATTAAGGGAGGATTAGGATAAATTTCCTCTTCTTTTTCAGAGTAACTCTTTATATATACCTCACTTTTTAAAATTTTCTTGGCTATTTCCTTAATTTTCTTCTTATCTTTTATCTCCGTCGATATAACCAATGTTTTCCCATCCTTCAAAGAGATTATTAGCTGAAAATGTTTAGAATTCAGCCTATCAAAGTATCTATCTACGATCCAGCCAAGGACAGGAGTCTGAACCCTACCTGCAGACAACCATTTCTTCTTAAACTTCTCTTGAACAATTTGAGAAAGAGAGAAACCTAACCACCTATCTTCAACCCTCCTAACGATTTGTGCTTTAACCATATTAATATCTATCTCCCTTAGGTTCTCTATAGCATTTAAAATAGCATTTTTAGTAACTTCATGGAACTCTAACCTATATATCTTTCTGTTGAAAGGTTTTAAGAGTAAATAAACGAAGTAAGCAATCGCTTCACCCTCATAATCAGGATCCGTTCCTATATATACATAATCTACTTCTTGAGCCAATTCCTGTAATGCAATTATTCTATCATAAGAATCGTCTATCTGATTACTACCACAATATGGACATTTTCTATCATCCAAATACTCTACGAACTGTTTTCCGCAGTTTAAGCATTTCTTTATCGTATTATAAACTGGGATTATTTCTCCATTACTGACTATAATACCATAGAACCCTATATTTTCTGTAGTTAGATCAAGTATATGCCCCTTTGTAGCTGTAATTATAAGCTGTTTATTTCCTGTAGAAACCTCATATAATTGTATACCCCTTATTAACCTTGTAGATGGCTTACCAAAAAAATTGGCAATTGTCTTTGCCTTATTTGGGGACTCTACTATAAACAAAACAGTATTCATTAACTCCTCCCTCTTTTTAGTAATCTTTCCCTCTAATATTTTAGATACAAATTTTCTATTTTCTTCTATTTCTTTTTTAATACTATCAAAATCTATTTCCTCAAACTTTTTCAAAAAATTCATAAGGAAGAAAGTGTTACATTTACTATCTCTGCAGAACTAATTCCTTCAATTGAATTTATTTCCTCTATGAATTCTTCTTCCTTAAATTCTTTATCGGGATAAACAAACTTTATTTCTAATGCACTTATACCAAAAGCTATTGGTTTTAAATAATGTTGTAAGTATTTTCCACCGATTTTAGAGATCTTTTCATTTATTTTCTCTAAAAGATTATTTATCTCTATACTTTGGTCTTCTGGTAATACTCTAAGAGTAATTATTACTTTCCCCATTTTAGGGTCCAGTATAACCACATTCAGGACAAATCCAGCCTAAACCTAACTTTCTCTCCTTATTATTTCTTATTATCAATCCTTTTCCACAATTTGGACACTTAAATTTTACTACAACATCCGAAATTATAAGTTTCTTTAAAGTCTGTGTTTTCTGAATATCTTCCATTTTCATCCTTAGGATTTTATGGTATAATCCTTATAAAATTATATTTCAATGCACAATTACATAATAGAAATATCTATCATACAGGAACCTTCCCATCCCAGCTTCAACGATTTTTAGATTATATTTTGAACAGTAATGCGATACTATTTTATTGACGTCTTTATCGCTTAGAACTATAAGCCTTCCCCCATCATCCAATAAGAACTTTGCGAAATATAATATATACTTGATATTTTCTTTGCTCATCTTATAAAAATCTGCAATTATAAACTTGTATTTATCCTTAATAATTAAGTCCAAATACTTCAAATCTAATTTCTTAAAATATAATATATCTTTTACTAAAGCATTTATAGAATTCTTCTTAGAAATCGATATATTTCTTCCATAAGAATCTATTACAAGGATTCTCGATTTAACATCCCTTATAGATTTTTGATCTAGATCAATAAAAAAGCTTATATCGTAGTTTACCAAAAATTTTTTCTTATCCCAAAAATGGGGCGGTATATTCTTTAGTATTATACCTGCCTCTATCGGTAAAGTCCCATCTTTGGTGTAAATCACCATTGTTTTTTCATCATTCCAAAGGCATTTCAACAATAAGTTAGCTGCAACTGGGTTTAAAGATCCTTCAACTTCCTTAATCTTATAACCTCTTTTCTCTATATTTTCCATAAGTGGGATTCCTAAAATGAAATAATCATCAACTACATACAATCTTATTAGGATCCTATCTAGTACCATACCCCCAAAGAACTCCATTTTATCTTTCAAAGTTTTCAATAGATCTAGGTTCTTATATTTCCTTTCCCTTATTATCTTAAACTTAAATTTGGGTGCTTTAAATGGAACTAATATTTTATCTAATTTTTCAATATCTTTAACTTCCGAGAATGCTAAGAGGATCATCGCATCCCTTATAGAACCTGTAAGATACGTTAAATGTAACATTTTTTCGAGGGTTATATCGCTAATAATGAAAGCTGATAGTTTCTCCAACACTCTAACCTCTACTTTTTCTTTATCCAAAAAATTCTTTATATCTCCCATAACGATCTCCTCGAAACCTCTATCCGCTAATACTACAAAATTATAAGTATCTTTATTCATAATACTTCTAATGTTAGAAGAATCTATAACGGTTCTCTTCCCTATATTATTGGCATTATTCTATAAGAATAGAATAGAAATAAGAGAGGGAGATAAGAAATATATGTTTTACTCTAACATAATTACTGCCATTTCCTTATTAATAGTTTCCTCATCAATACTCGTCCTACCATCCATTTTTTTACTCATCTTATACAAGCTATATAAGAAGAAAGGACTATTATACATAGAAATTATATATGTTACGCTCGTATGTATCCTCTTCCTTAGGGATGTATACGTTCTTCTTATTTTATCCATACATAATCCTTTAACTATTTGGTTAACATAATTAAAATTATGGGAGTAATAGATTTAATCAAAGATAGGAGGAGCGTTAGGGATTACGTAAAGGGAGATATTCCATATGAAGATATCATTGAAATGATAGATGCTGCTAGATGGGCTCCTTCTTCTGGCAATCTACAGAACTGGTATTTTATCATAATAAAAAATAGAGAAAAAATAGAGAAAATTTCATTAGCCGCAAATCAGGAATTCATAAAAAACTCAAATGCTATAATAATAGTCTGCTCAAATGATAAGATAGTTGAAAGTATATATGGAGATAGAGGAAAAGTTTATTCAATACAGAATACAGCAGCTGCTATTCAGAACATCCTCCTAGTAGCTACAGAGAAGGGTATAGGGACCTGCTGGATAGGAGCATTCGATGAGGAAAAAGTAAAAGAGATAGCAAAAATTCCAAAGGATATAAGCGTACATGCAATTATAACTTTAGGTTATTATTCGAATAAACCAACACCTCCAAAAAGAAAGAACCTTGAAGATATAACTTTCTTTGAAGAATGGGGAAATAAAACATATAAACCCTCTCTATATCCAATAATGGACTACTTAAAGGAAGAAATAAACAAAATAAAGAGTTTAAAGCCCTAAACTCTTCAAAACTTCTGAAGCAGGTTTTAAGCTTGGTAGTATCTTCTCTAAGACTTGATCTATAGATCTAGCTAAAGCAGGAGCATAAAGCCAAACTCCTATATCAGCAACTGTATGGACTTCTTTCTCATCAAACAGCATAATCATTACTTCTTCTCCATCTACGGTAATTATCCTTCCCCTTATATCTCCCGCATCATAGATCTCTGCATATTCTAATATATCCTTCACAAACTTTGCATTTTCCTCTACTATCGGTACTATTATCCTTACCTTTATCCCTCTATTATATAGATCCATAAATACTGGCTTTAGGGTCATAACCTGTCTAACAAAGAACATTTCAGTCGTTAATATGGTAACTGTTTTCTCAGCTTCCTTTAACATACTTTCTATATGGCTTATTATGTTCTGATAACCTTTAAGGGTTCCGGATCTTTCAGATATATCCAAACTTACAATCCCCTTCTTGAAAACATCTTCTAGTTCTTTCAACAGATCTGAGTTCTTTAGGGATTCTATGGATTTTAACCTATTATTATAAATTTCTTCGTATCTCTTCTTTATTCTATTTATCACATCCGATGGTGGAACAGCCATATAGCGAATAGGCTTTCCAAGTTTCATGATAGCAAATCCTTTCTTCTCTAAAGACTCTAAAATATCATAAGCTCTCGATCTAGGTATATCTGCAAGATCAGCTAATTCACTAGCACTTGCAGTCCCCTTAGCAAGAAGTGCCAGCCATATCCTAGCTTCATAAGTATTCAATCCAAATATAGACTTCACCTTAGATACAAGCTCCTCATTTATCACCATGTTGTATATAATCTATTAAAAAGTTTATATTAATTACCCTTTTTGTCTCTCATATAACTCCATTACCCTAGTAATTGTGTCTATATCTTCTACCGATCTATCCGGCCTTAGCCTCACGAACCTTGGGAACCTAAGTGCAAATCCAGAGCTATATTTTGGACTTTTCTGTATCTCATCATAAATAACTTCTATAACTACCTTCGGGCTTATATAAACCCTTTTACCTTCCGATCTGATTATATAATTTTTTAACATATTAGTCATATCCTCAAAGGTCACATCGTCCGGATTCTCTTTCTTCTCCTTAAAACCACTTCCAACTTCCCCTATTTCCAGTAACTCACCTGTTTCCTCATCTCTAACTGCAATAGTAAAAGAAGTTAACCAACCTCCTCTCTTTCCCTCACCCCACTCTGCCCCAACTATTACTACATCCAAAGTTTCCTTGGTAGGCTTTAATTTTACCATATAACCAACCCTCCTACCCGGATGATAGGGTGCATTCAAATTCTTAAACATAACACCCTCTAAGCCCCTCTCTATTGCCTCATTAAAGAAATCCTGTGCTTCTTTATCTGATGATGTAATAATACCTTCCGAAAGCTGAATTTTCCCCTCAATTGGGTTTATTATTTTTTCCAAAAGGTTTCTTCTATCCTTAAAGGGTACGTTCATAAGACTCTTTCCATCGAAATATACAACATCGAATACCCTTGCTTCTACAGGTATTTCCTTTACCATTCTCTCTATATCGTATTTTCTTTTTATTCTCTGAGAAATCATCTGAAAAGGAAGATATTTTTTATTTCTTTGATCGTAACCAACTATTTCTGCTTCGATTATAAACGGTTTATCAAGTGTCATACTTTCCTCAATAAAAGAAATAACATCCGGAAACTGCTTAGTTACATTCTCTAATCTCCTAGTCCATAGCTCTAGTCTCCCATTTATATTATGTATTTGCACTCTAAATCCATCATATTTTGCTTCAATCATAGCCGGTCTCCCAACGACATCGAAAGCCTCCGTTATACTTTCAGCCTTTATTGCTAGCATAACTCTCAATGGTTTTCCTAATAAAGGTGTTATATTTTGTATAACAGTTTTTCCTTCTTTCCTTATTTTATATATTATCTCCCCAAAATCGTTATAGACCGCATATAGCATCTCTACATCCTCTGGATTCAGGGAATAGGCGGATGCAATGGATTCTATTATAATACCTTCCCCTACACCTATCTTTAAGTCCTCCAATGCAATCCTAACTATATATCTAGATTCCAATGGACTGGCATGTAAGAGGAGGTTAGATAATAGTCTAACTTTCTTATCAATAGTACCCTCTCCTTCTAAATTACCGATCTCCCTAAAAGTTTCATAAACTTCTTTTACAGTTAATTCCTTTTTAAAAATTGTTTTCTGCTTTTTCTCACTAGATAATTTTTCTGCTACTAATCCCAAATCTCCCAATTTAACAAAAAGTTCCTCTATCTTTTCCTTACTTATTCCGGTTACTATTGAAATCGCCCTCATAACAAGCTTCTCTCCAACTCCAAGTTTCCTTTCTTCCCAAGGATAGAAAATACTACCAGATATAAGCATTAAAGCTTCTCTCAGAGAATCCTCAGGTATATTTTTTATAAAACTAGCTAAAACGTTTACCTTTCCTGTCTTTTCCGAAATCGCTTCAAGTTTCTTAAATAGTTGGGATAATTCCTCAAATTTCATAAATCTTTTTTGTAGTAAAAAATTAAAAAATAATTACTTTAGAAAATAAAGTCTATACCTAGCTCCTTATTCTTAACAACTTTTCCTTCAACAACTTCCTCTTTCCATCTCGATAATACATATGGGCTTCTAACACCAGATACAATGATAGTTGCTCTTAACTTTCCTTTCATTGAGTCCGATACTCTTGCTCCAGTAATTGTCAATGCGTCTTCACCTAAATACTTCTGTACATATTGAGCTACAGAGTTTACTTCCTCTAAAGTTAGTTCAGGTCCTCCATCTACATGAATCAAAGCTCCACTTGCTCCTGTATAATCCACATCTAATAAAGGTAGCTCCATGGCCCTCTTTGCAGCAGTCTCAGCCCTATTCTCAGATTGATCGGATACACCTATACCTACTATAGATGCTCCACCTCCAACAGATAAAACCGTTCTAACATCCGCGAAATCTAAGTTAATGTAGGATGGTGTAGCTATTGTTTCGACTATTCCCTTTATCATATGACCAATTATGTTGTTTGCAAATCCAAAAGCCTGTTGTAATGGTAAACTACCTGCATACTGCAGTATCTTATTATTATCAATTAGTATTACATTATCGCAATATTTTCTCAACTCCATTAATCCCATCTCTGCCTTTTCCATTCTTACCTTTCCTTCTGAGGCGAATGGGAGAGTAGCTACAGATATAACCAGCGGTACTCCTATCTCCTTTGCTACTTTTGCCACTATTGGGGCTGCTCCAGTTCCTGTACCTCCACCCAATCCCAACAATATCCAGAGCATATCTGTACCTTCTAGAAGCTTCCTTATATCTGCTTGAGATGATTTAGCAGCATCTACACCAACTGCAGGATTACCACCAGCACCTAAACCTCTTGTAACATCCTTTCCTAATAAAACCTTCTTATGAGCTTTTACCATCTTTAAATGAGCATAATCAGTATTTGCAGCAATTATCTCCGCACCTTTAATGTCCATTTTATACAACCACTCTGCCATGTTACTACCAGCACCACCTACACCTACAACTCGGATGGATGGTAGAAGCTTAAACTCCTCTCCGGGCTCCAATCCTATTATCTCTTCCTCTACTTTAATAGATGGTGATATAACCTCAACCATATGTAAATTGTAGATACCATGATATTAAAAATATATTTTTGCTAATTAAAATAAAAAATTACTAATATTTTTGGTCGTAATTAAAATTTTTATTAGGAATTAACATAAGATAAGTTAGCTAAATCTATTTTTGAATAAAATTAACAATTTTTAACGGGATTGTTAAAGAACATTAATACGACATTTCATGTAATTTTTATAAATTTTTTCTAATATTAATTACTACTATGAAATCAAACAATGTTGCTACCTATATGTTAGTACCATTATTGCTCTGGATAGTTAGCATGGGCGTATTGACCCAGGAATTAATTAAAGAAGTAATAAAAATAAATAAAGGTTTACTAGCCTATGCAGATTGTTCAAATGAAATAATGAATAGCGCTTTTTTAGGAGAATTCAAAAGTTTCTCAGAATGTTACGCTAATAAAATTAATTTAACTACCTTTGAATGTAAACAAGAAAATAATACAATAGTTTGTAATGTAAATAGTGAAACTTATACTTTCTACATCAATTAAATATTTAATAAACTGAGGCTCCCTTATCTATTTCTTTTTTTGGATCAGGAATTATAAGGGATAGCTTTCCTTCCTTTTCAGCAGCTAGAAGCATTCCCTGAGACTCTACTCCTCTTATATTCCTTGGTTTTAAGTTCGTAACAACTACAATTTTTTTACCTAGTAAATCTTCCTTAGAATAATATTCCCTTATTCCAGCAACTATTTGCCTTTTTTCGTTTCCAAAGTCCACGGTAAGTACATAGAGCTTGTCTGCATTGGGATGATCCTTAACCTCTACAATTTCTCCAACTCTTAGCTCAATTTTCTTAAACTCTTCTATATCGATTACCATAATATATATTTTTCATAAAATTCTTTAATTGTTATTTACTTATCCTTTAATGGAAAGGGTAAAGGATATTAAGGTTAACTCTTCCCTAACGATTAGGGATCTTTTAATGGAATTTAAGAACATTGGAGGATTCCAAGCACAGGAGATATACAGAGGATACGAAATACTCAAAGAAATGTTTGAGGATAAAGAAACTATAAAAGTTTTGAGCTTTCCTGCAGATATCATAGCTACAGGAATTAGAGGAGTAATAAAAGATGTTATAAAGAATAGACTATTTGATATTGTTATAACAACCTGCGGAACACTGGATCATGATATTGCAAGGTTAGAAAAAGACTACTATATAGGGTACTTCGATACAGATGACTTCTACTTAAGAGAAAAAGGGATAATGAGATTAGGAAACATATTCATACCAATAGAAAACTATGGCCCAACGATAGAAACCTTCTTAAAAGATAGATTAAAGGAAATATATGAAAAAATGAAAAAAGAAGGAAAAAATAGTATAAGTACTTATGAATTTATATGGAAAATCGGAGAAACATTAGAAAATCACCCGAGAAAGGAAGAAAGCATTATTTATTGGAGTTATAAAAATAAGATCCCAATGATTATACCTGGTATTACCGATGGAGCCGTAGGTACTCAGATCCTCTTCTTTATGTATGAAAATCAGGATTTTAACGTAAGCGTATGGGAGGATGAAAAACTTTTGGTTAAAAGATTCTTTGGAGATAAAAAAGTTGGTGCATTAATCCTGGGAGGAGGTATATCTAAGCACCATACTATATGGTGGGCCCAGTTCTCGGGAGGATTAGAATATGCTGTATATATATCCTCATCGGTTGAACAAGATGGAAGCTTATCCGGAGCAAAAACTAAAGAGGCAATTACTTGGGGAAAAATAAAAAAGACTGCAAAGCATGTAAATATATGGGGTGATATCACAATAATATTTCCTATAATTATATCACCTTTCCTTTAGTCAGATTACCCTCTTATCATCACTTTTCAGATGACCTCAACATCATCATAAATAGATATTATAACCAATAACCTTTAATTTTTCCCCTTATCCAATCGCTAATAATCCTCCTGGCAACTACATCCATCCAATTCTTCTGCTTTATGTTAAATTTATCTCTCAATTTATAGAAAAGATCCTCTATATCTTTAAAATCTTCTAAATTATATGCTTCTAATACAGCCTCCTTCTGTATTTTATTCAAAAGAAAGGTGGCATCTCTAATAGGATTCTTTGCTTTAGAAGGTTCTAAAGATCCTAATAGAACCATTATTTCTTCTCTCTTAGGAAAGACTATCCCGGGTGTATCATAAAGGTATATCTTCCTAGACAACCTAACTATTTGTGTACCTTTAGTAAAGCCAGGGATTGGAGAGACCCCAACCTTCCTCTTACCAACTAAAACGTTTATTATAGAAGACTTTCCTGTATTAGGGTATCCTATTATAGAAACATAATTTCTTTCTTTCTCTTTGTTTATATTATCCTTTATTACTTCCCTTAACCTTCTACTACCTTTCCTTGTTTTACATGATATATATACTGTAGGAAAATCCTCTTCAAATTCCTCTTTAACCATCAAAAGAAAATCTTCAGGAACCAGATCTGCCTTATTTATAGCAATTATCAATTTTTTATCTAGTTTTTTAATATATTTTTCTAAGTTAAATATTCTACTATCTTTAGGAAATCTTGCATCAACAACTTCTATTATAACATCGGAATTTTTTATTAAAGATCTAATTTTGTTCATTAGATAATATTCTAATATAAAATCTATAAAAAAATCTTAACTTTTAAACTTTGGAAAGCGAAAAAAGAAATATACTTTCAGAAAGATTTATAAATAAATATTTATAATATTATATATGGCAAGAAAAAGAGGAAAAACTCTAAAGGAGACTATATTAGAGATTTTATCTCAGCCAAGAACATTAGAAGAAGTAATAAAGGCTGTTAAAAACAAGAAACCTAGAACTAAAGTTAGAGTAATAAAAGCATTGCTATCTAAATTAAAGAAAGCTGGAAAAATTGCAGAAGAAGGAGGAAAACTTAAAGCTAAATAATCTGTCTTTATTTTTTCATCATCGTTGTTCAGAAGAACCGATGTTCTTCATTTAACTGATAATAATTTATATAAAATTCATTATTAAAAATAATTAGAATCTTATATGGGCCCGTAGTCTAGCGGTAGGACGCCGGCCTTGCAAGCCGGAGATCCCGGGTTCGAATCCCGGCGGGTCCATAAACTTCCAAACTAAAGAACTTAAATATAAGTTAAAAAGTTTAAAGTTAATTCAAGAAAAATACTGCGCCGGTCGTCTAGTGGTAGGATGCGGGCCTTCCAAGCCCGCGACCCGGGTTCGAATCCCGGCCGGCGCACATTTATTACAAAATAAAAGAACAAAAAAGTTTGAGTATGCTATCTAAATCTCTTTTTTCATCATCAAAAGATGAGATATAGTATATAGATTTTCTATCCAAATCCATCAAAAGATACTTTCTAGCTTCTTCATATCTCCCTTCTCTTATCAACCTCCTTATCTCTCTAGAGGAAAAATATTTGTTTTTTCATAATAGACCTTCACATCAAAATTGTTATAGGCAATTACTCTAAAAAGGCTAAAGATCAAGTATCTTGTAATATCTCTCGTATATATTATGTATTCCTTATCTCCTATACTCTCTAATAATTGAACGAACTTCCCTATAAAACTCCTTTCAGCCATGTTTATAGGATATATTATATAACTCTTCCTTTCAAGATAAGTAGAAAGTATTTTATCTATATATTTTACTCTTATTTCTATAGGAATAGGATGCTTCGAAGATAAGATCTCTCCTCGTCTTTTATAATATATAGGAATTATAACGATTCTAGAAAAGTCCTTATAGGACTCTACTATTCTATAAAAATGTCCTTTATGAAATGGCTGAAACTTCCCTATTAAAATTAGAGTTGTCATATCTAATTAGTAGATACAAATTTTAATATATTAACTCCAAAACAATCAATAATAAATGGATATTATTATAGGAAGAAGTGTTGGTGATATCGAAAAGTTTGGAAAAGAGGGAACTATTTTCATCGGTAAGGAATACGTAAAAATGGAAAACGTTATGTCTCTAGCAAACGATATATATTTAGATGTTAATTTTCCTCATATAATACTCATAGCCGGAAAAAGAGGACAAGGTAAATCCTATACCTTAGCATCAATTATCGAAAGTATATCACTATTAGAAGAAGATCTATTGAAGAATATAGTAAACGTAGTATTCGATACGATGGGTATTTTCTGGACTATGAAATTCCCAAACTATAGAGATGCTGAACTTTTGGAGGAATGGGGTTTAAAGGCAAAGAGCTTAGAAAACGTTAAAGTTTACGTACCAGAGGGTGCAATAGAAAAATATAGAGAACTCGAAATACCTATAGATGGGACTTTTACCTTAAATCCCTCAGACTTAACAGAAATTGAATGGGTAATTACCTTTGGAATAAAACCTAACTCTCTTTTGGGAATATATTTACAAAAAATAATAAGAGAAATTAAGAGAAGAGAGGGTAACTTTTCTATTGATGATATCATATCATATATAGAAAGGAAAAAATTGGATATAAAGATAAAAGAATCCTTAATAAATTATTTTGAAAATGCTAATAGCTGGGGAATCTTTTCTTCAAAATCTCCAACTTTAAAAAACATCCTAACACCCGGAAAAGTCATAATATTAGATCTATCTCTATATACGACAGTATTAGGTGGATGGTCCGTTAAGAATCTAGCAATAGGACTAATTTCAAAGAAGATATTCTATGAGAGGATGCTATGGAGGAAGAGGGAAGAACTAGAAGAAGCCCATCTAGGTCTGAGTATTAGGGAAAGGGAGCTCCCACTAATTTGGATATATATAGATGAGGCCCATGAGGCAATACCGAAAGATAGCGTTACACCGGCTACCGAACCATTATTACAGATAATAAGGGAAGGAAGACAACCTGGGATATCTCTAGTCCTAGCAACACAGCAACCTGGAAAGTTGGTTGAAGATTCTCTATCACAGGCGGATATAATAATTTCACACAGAGTTACTGCAAAGAAAGATCTAGAAGCATTAAATGAGATTATGAAAAACTTTTCGATTCAGGATATTGAAATATATATGAATGAAAACCTCCCAAAAAGAAAAGGTGCAGCTTTAATCTTAGATGACAAATCAGAAAAGATATATCCCGTACAAATAAAACCTAGGATCTCCTGGCATGGTGGACAAGATGCTATGTTGATCAGAAAGAGAACATGGTTAGAGGTATAACAAAGGAGGTTGAGGCTTTAATTGCAATTGTTATATTCACACTCTTTATTATTTTCTATTTTAATATGGTTAATATAGGAATTGTAAATAGGATAAGGTTTTATCAGGATTTATACTATAAATTATCTCTTTCTGACTCAATATTAAAATCTATAGAGAAGGAAGGATACATTATAACTTTAAATGTGTCTATTCCAAAATATTCGAGAGAATTCATCTGTAATATATCCGATTATAACTTAAGAAAGGATTTTTGTGAGAATTTCCCGATCTTTTATCCCCTAAATATCTCCTTCCTTACAAACCTGACAGGGGCTTTAAACGGCACAAACAACACTATCTTAGACCCTAATTTAGGGATTTTTTTATACGCAAACTTCAGTGAATTCTATTGTGAAGAGGATAAAGGATATGTAATTGTAAAGATTTCGAATCCGTTCGATAAAAGTTTAAGCAATATAAACGTCTTGGTTATGTCTCCTACGATATACAAATGGCTAGAGGATGGTTCTTATATTAACATAAATGAAAGTTATAAGTTCTGCTACCTAAATACAAATGGCGATTGCGGAAATTCTACCTATAACTCAATTGGTATAGTTATACAATTATATAACTTTAATAAAAATTCTTCAATTTATCTAAAAATATCTAAAAGTTATTATAACTATGCTAGCAACTTAGGAAAAGTCAATATAACCTCTCTCCCATATAGGATAGCCTACGAACCTTCCTGCTACAGGGAATATAACTTTATAATAACCGATAATATTAAATACGACTTCAGCAACTATAACGATCTATCATGCACTATTTCAGAAATTAGAAATAGTTTCCTTTCAATAAGGTTTATTCTAAACGATATAGCACTCTTCTATAACACCTATAACTATATTTTCTTTGATAATGCTTCTATAGCAAATGGAGATTTTACGACTAAAAGAGATATATCAGAGAACATATCCTGTATCAAGATATTTGACTCCTCTATAGGAGAAATAGGATATATCATTTTTTCTAAAACAAATTGGTCAATTATATCTATATATAATAGCTTATATCCATATATAAATCTGTTTTATTGGGGTCCCTTTGGTGAAATAAACTTTAAAAGCTTTTTCTATATTTATAGGTTTGAATCTTATGATCAAAAAAGCTATCTTAATAATTCTTACTTCAATATACTTTTCAGAAACCAAACATACTTCGGTATCATCTCTAAATCATCAGCCGGCATTATTTCATACTATAAAATCATGGTCAATATCCCGAATCCTCCAGAGATGCCAGGAGAAAAAGATATCCTAAACAGGTTTAATATATCCTATTATGAAAAATCCTATACAAATAAAGAATATATCTACTTATATTTACTGTCAGATTCCTCCAACCAATTACTAATTCCCATAGGAGTCTATTATAAATTTAAAATACCAAATGCAACGATATCTAAAATTGAAAAAATCAATTACATAGATATAGAAGACCTCTCAATGATTAATAATGCTTCATTTAGGATAGATGGATTAAAATTAACCTATGGAACTGTTGAAGACAAAAAATTCTCCAAATCTTACTATACATACTTACTCTATAATAATACGTTAATAAAGGATACTATAACAATTTATCTAAAATGAGGGGTTGGGTGATCCTTCTAGAGACAATCTTCTCTATCATTCTACTAACATCCGCATACCTATACCTATCGAATAATATAAATTTTCAAAAAAGCTACAATTTAAACATTGAAAGTGAATACTTTAGGACATTTTCCGAAGGATGCGCTAGTAACTATGTCTATTTGATTTTATTCTTAGAAAATAACCAAACCTTAGTATGTATAAATGGAAGAATTGGATCAATAGAGGAATTAAAGGGATATAGCTTAACAAAAACTTATATATTCTCAGGAAAAGATTCCTATAGGCCATTTATATTGTATATTTACACATGAAAACCCAATATATCTTAGTTGCATCCTTGATATTACTGTCTATACTATTTTCAATTTTTTACAATACCACCTCACAGAATAAGAAGAGTGATATAGAACTCTATAAGAGGAATTTAGAAGATGAAATCTACTATATATCCAGAGAACTGTCTAAATCTTATGTTGGAAACTTTTTAAGAGATTTTAAATTTTATATAGAGAACTTAGGCTATAACTTCACGTTCATCTGTATATCACCAATATACTTAGGTATAGATATCTGTAAGGATCTTAACTCTGTAAATTGCTGTTACTATTTCAATAGTTCAATAAACGTAAATAAGACTTTACTTAAGTTCTGCGATAAGGAATTTGCAATATACAACGAGGGAATATTATGCATCTGTTATAATATCTCCTCAGGAAACTCTTACTATTCAGACTTTATTTGCACTTAGATAAATAGATTCTTCCAGATGAAGTATTAATCGCCAAACAAAAATCGTTTGAGAAACTAATGTTGCTGTAATCAAGAAAATAAAGTGGAACCTTAATAGAAAAATTATATTCAAACATATTACCCATTTTGTTTACAGTCAAATTCGTATAAACTCTGCTTGGGGTATAGTTATAAGATGCATAATACATAATATATATAATATCCGAATTATTAAACAAGTACAAGGAAGCGTAGTCCGGCAATTTTCCACTAACTGAAGTTAAACAGTTTCCGCAGTTTTTATAGGTTATCATAGAGACGTATATATCCACCAAAGTATTCTGTATATTGCTTACATCAATCTTTATCCTCTCCCTCGAGGATATTATGTTAGAATAGTAGAGGACGTAGGATATGGCTAAAAGTGTAAAGGAAGTATATATCAAAAATTCAACCCATAAACTTACATCCCTCATAAATAATTCTTTATTTGTTCAACTATATTTTTGTTACTCTCCATAAGTTCCCTATATATTTCGGAAGATAGCCTATCTATCAAACTCCTTCCTTGGCTAGTAACAACTCTCCCTTTCCTTTTTCCTTCCAATGACTTAGTTACTAAACCTGCCATCTCTAACTGTTGTAATATGGTTCTTACAATTTTTCCATATCCTCTCTTAAATTTACCAACTTCCATTCCTCTCTTTCTAAGACCCCCATATTTCTTTCTCAGCCTAGAAATGCCAATGGGACCCCTTAAGTATACCTGCCTTAATACCGACGCTGCCCTATAATACCACCAACCTGGTCCTCCCTGATAATCCTGGTCTGCTGGGAAGTCTGGTGGTCTCTCATTGTGAGGACCAGTTTTTACGAATTTCGCCCAGTAAGGAGGTTTAATTATATCTTTATAATTTTCAAATAGATATCTCGCTAATCTATCAACGAGGATTTGCCCAGGTACTTCGAAAGCTGTTGGCATTCTTTAAAATAAATGTATAACCTTTAAAAATACATTTACGTATTTCTATATATGTCTCATACTAAACTCGTAAGATCTGCTGGAAGGTTTGGATCAAGGTATGGAAGAGGAATTAGAGAGCTCGTCTCGGAAATCGAAAGTCAATATAGGAATAAAAGGTTAGTCTGCCCATACTGTAACTATAAAGCTGTAAAAAGGATAGCATTTGGAATATGGTATTGCGAAAAATGCGGTAAAAAGTTTGCAGGTAAAGCCTATAGCATAAAATGATCTATTACCTCTGTATAAGCTGTGGAAGAAAGGTTCCACATGAACTTGTCAAAAAAAAGGTTAAATGTCCATATTGTGGAGGAAAAATACTCATAAAATATAGACCTCAGAACGCTATAAAGCATATTAAGGCAAGATGAAAGTAGAGCTATTATTTGATGATAAAGATTTTATAGAATCTGTTAGATTTTTAGAGGACAAAGAATCTATAAGAATTATGGAAAACTGTATTTTAATAGAAAAAACCGAAACTTCAAAAATAAGAGCTTCAGTTAATCTAATAATGAGATTAGCAAAAATAAATGAAGACTTGGGGAGGACCCTGTCCAAACTGTAAATCCGATAATACAGAAATAAATTATTTAGAATACGATTTACCTGAGATCGGTAGGATACTGATAGTATCCTTCCTATGCCATAACTGCCTCTTGAGGTATTCCGATATATTCCCAGAATCCATTAAACTTAAGGATTATAGAATAACAATAGAAAGTATAGATGATATAAGAAATAAGAGAATATATAAAATACCCGAATTTGAAATAAAGTTAGAAGAAGTTGGGATAGAGATTAAACAAATATCAAAAAGCAAATTCATGGTTTATACTGTAGATGGATTTATTATGGAAATTATAGACTTTCTAAAAGAATATTCCAAAAATATCGAAGATAAAAGGGAAGAGATAAATGAAAAAATTAAATACTTAGAAGAAGTATTGAAAGGAAAAAGAAGGCTAACTATTTCTATAAAGAAATCTATTTCTTAATTACTCTCCTTATAAACTCTATAGCATATTCCCTATCCCTCCAACCTTTTACTTTTACCCATTTACCAGGTTCTAAATCCTTATAATGTTCAAAGAAATGTTTTATTTCATTCTTTATAGCTTGAGGTATATCGTTAACGTCTCTTATCCAAGAATACCTTGGATCTACCTTGTCTATAGGTACAGCTATTAGTTTTTCGTCCCTACCTTTTTCGTCTTCCATTTCAAGCAATGCAACGGGTCTAACTTTTACTATACATCCTGGCAAAAGTACTTCAGAGGATAGTACTAGGACATCTAAAGGATCCCCATCCTCACATAAGGTACCTAGGATGAAACCATAGTTTAGAGGATAATACATATTAGTATAAAGTATTCTATCTACAAACAACGTTCCGAACTCCTCATTATATTCATATTTTACTCTACTACCCTTGCTAATCTCTATGATTGCGTATAATTCATCTAAAATATTCTCATCTATCTTTATATTTTTAAAATTCATTCTTTAATTTTTTATTTTTCTTCTAAACTAACTTCTGGAGTTTCCTTTACCCTCCATATCCTAACAAAAGAAGGAGTAGCAATTATCCAGTCTCCACCAACACCCGCAATATCTCCATTAATTGCATTTACAACCGA
This sequence comes from Candidatus Nanoclepta minutus, assembly GCA_003568775.1. GTDB lineage: Archaea > Nanobdellota > Nanobdellia > Nanobdellales > Nanobdellaceae > Nanoclepta > Nanoclepta minutus. Next base: position 36,949 of record MWMI01000004.1, read on the forward strand.
TTTTATCCTATTTATTACTCTCTTTAGCTCTACTATGTCCTTGGTCTTCTTAAACTCTCTTATGTCAATGAATACAATTGTATTACCCTCCCTCAACGTATCTACTATGGCCTTTACATCTGAAGAATCCTTAAGAACGAATACTCGTATTAAAATCTTACTTTCCTCTGTTTTTTCGACTGGAACAACCTCAATATAATTCCCAATTTTTTCTTCTTTTTTCTTGAAGAAGGGTAAAGATACCATAATAATCTTGTATATTAGTTAAAATTTTAATATATTTATTTGATATCTTTCTTTGATGTTCCAATAAGCTTTTCTATTTCGTTTTGCAAATTTGTTAATCTTTCCCTTAACTGGGATTCCTGCTTATCTATAGACTTAATTCTAATATTTAATACATCCCTCTTCTCTTTAAGCTCTTCTAAAACATTATTTTTATCTTTTCTTATCATTACATTTCCTATCATAACAAATACTTTCTCTTCTCCAGTTAATCCCTCTAATTCCTTTATTGCATTTTCAACTTCTAATAATTCCTCCTCAAGCCTTTGTTTTTGGTATAAAGCTGCCAAATATGTTTGTCTTAAGACTTCAAATTCCTCTAATTTTTTGTTTATAATCTCTTCATCCATAATAATATATCAAGGAAAAATATTATATTACTTATGTATAAATATAAAGTGATCTCCCTCCTTCTTGAGAAAGCCATATCTAACAGCCTGTATGATTTCCCCTTCCTTAACATCATCTAAATATTTTTCTCCCATTGCAAAAATCTCTTTGAATGGTTCTAATATCTTTATATTTCTGTAAGAACTTTCATACAACCAATGGACTATTTTAGCATTAATTTTTCGAGCATCTTCCAAGCTATAACTAACTAAATTAGCTATAGCATAGTCTTCCTTAATCTCTACAACTTCTATATTGAAGGCATCCATAAGCCTCAAGTATCTATTTCCTAAAACATCTTTTCTCTCTAAGAAGAAAACATTAGATCTTATCTCATAGTATCTCTCCCCTAAATCTTCCGTCGGATGATTCCTAATCTTTATATTGTAAGGTAGATCTATGCCTCTTACAAAAACCTTCATTGGTTCCTTTATTATAAAATACCTCTTAGCCTTCTTGTCTATAATCTCCCTATTATAGGAATATATCCTCTCCCAATCAACGTATATATCAACTGGACTAACCCCTAGCTCAACTATATATCTCTTTATAGCAGCCGGCTGTATACCCCTCCTCCTAATAGCCTGTAAAGTTGCTAAGAATGGATAATCCCACCCAGATATCTTTCCTTCATCTATTAGCTTCTTAATCTCAGATTTATGCAACGGTACATCTTTTACAAGCAAGGCACCATAGCTCGTAACTTTTGGCATCTCCCAACCAAAATACTTGTATACATACTCTTGCTTTAACGTATTAACTTCATGCTCCTTCATCCTAAAAACATGAGTAACACCCATTAAATGATCGTCTATAACAACGGAGAAGTTATATGTCGGCCATAACCATATCCCTTCAGCATAGTTTTCACCATACTTATAAAGGAGCCATGGATGTAAATTATCCTTAGGATTAACTATTCTAAATGCTATCCAATCTCTAACAGATGGATTAGGATGAGATAGGTCTGTCTTTACCCTTATAACTGCCTCCTCTTCATCATATTCTCCATTTAACATTTTCTCAAACTGTTCGAGATTCCATCCTATATCTTTATTCCTATGCTCGCATTCCTTCCCAACCCTTCTATTTCTGGATATGGTATCCTTGTCACATAGATCAACATATGCATAACCCATCTCTATCAGCTTTCTTATATAATTATAATATATATCAAGCCTCTCAGATTGTATATACATTTCCCTAACTTTATCTTCGATTAACCATTCTACATCATCCTTTATTTTTTCATATGCCTCTAATACTGGCTTTTTAACCTTTGGATCCGTATCCTCTAACCTTAAGATAAACCTACCATTATACATCTTCGCATATTCGTAACTCAGTATTATCGCTCTAGCATGACCTATATGAAGATAACCAGATGGATTTGGGGCAAACCTAGTAGCAACCTTCCCATTCTTTGCTCCTTCTAATAGAGGAAGTCCTTTTCTTTCTTCCTTTTTTATTTCCAATAATTCTGGATACTTTTCCTCTAATATCCTTCTAGCTTCTTCTTTAGAAATCCCCTCAACTTCTTTGATAACCTTTGATATTTCTGGAATTATATTCTTTATTTCCTTTTTTATATCCGGTAATTCTGCTACAAGCCTAGAAACTATGGAACCTAACTCTATCCTATCATATTTACTCCTAAGGTATATAGCCCACTTCCTAGCTAGCTCTATGTAATCCATTAGAACAACTTAATTGCCCAAATACCTTCCTTTAAATTCTTTTCCCTCGCTATCTGAGATCTCTCAGAATTTATTATAATCACAAAACCTGCATATTCCTCTACGAAATCGCTGGATCCACAGTAAGGACATTTTACTACATTATAAGGCAATATTGCCTTACAGTTCCTACAAACTTTCCTATTAATAGTCCTTTTCTTTGGCATTATTTCTTAGCAGTACTTTTTTCTAGCCATTCTATTTTTCCAAGTCCAGGCTGCTTCATTGTTAATGCCACTTTAAGGCTAAGTATATCCTTATAACTAACGGAAATAACCCTTGCCTTAACCAAATCCTTCAATTTCAATACATTTTTCGTTTTCTTACCTACTATAGCCTCCTTTCCGCTTATGGTTACTTCATCGTCCATAATCTGTGAAACATGAACCAATCCGTCTAAGGGTCCTATATTGATGAAGGCCCCGAACTCTGTAATATTTGATACTATTCCATAAAGTATTTCATTTATTTCTGGTTTAAATGTAATTGCAGTAAACCTAACCCTATAGTATATACCACCATCTTCAGGAACGATAACTCCCAGATCTATTTCCTTTATATCTTTAATTGTAATTATCATCCCTATCTCCTTTTTTGATAAAGCTGTATAGGATGATATGAGGATGTTTCTTATTGCCTCCTCCTCATCTTCTTCTAATGCTACAGGTGGTACCCTCACTATATCCTCTATTTCTACTTCGTAAAACATTGTTTAAATTCTATTAAAAAATTTAAAAAGTATAATATTCCATGCTTCTGAAAGGGGAACTGAGGAAATTCTATGAAAACAATAGAGAAGTCGTTGAAGACATAGTTCAAATTTCCCAAAATAGGGAAGTTGGATATTTATTAGAAAATATGAAATTTGGTAATAGACCATCAGTTATAGAGAACACTGGTGATATATTCAACTTAATAGATAAAGGTGCTGTTTCGTTCCATATATCTTTAGAAAGATGGTCCAACCCACTAATGCTAAAGGAAGTTAAGTCTAAGAGAGAAATGAACGATCTTAGAATAGGTTGGGACCTTATACTTGATATAGATTCTGAAAACATTGAAGTATCAAAGATAATAGCTAGAGAAATCCTAGATTTTTTGTTTGAAAAGGATATAAAGAAAGTCTATATAAAATATTCTGGAGGAAAAGGATTTCATATAGCCATACCATGGGAAACCTTTCCTGAAAGGATAGAATACACAAAAAAAGAAGATTTAGTAGAGGAAGAAACAAAAAACCTTTTTCCAGATTTAGCAAGAGAAATGGCATTATATATAATGGAAAAGACTAAAGAAAGATTAGAAAAAAGAGCTACATATAAATACCCAGAAATATTTGAAAAGATCGATAAAGATTCTATTTCTTCGCTTATAAAGATTGATACAATAGCTATATCTAATAGGCATTTAATTAGATGTTTATACTCGATAAACGAAAAGACAGGAAGGATATCTATACCAATAGATGTAAGGAATATCGAAAAGTTCAATCCAAAATATGCTGAAATCAACAACTTCGTATATGAAGGCATACCTTTCCTAACAGAAGAGATTAAGGATGGATATAAGATAGAAAGGTTTCTTAGAGACGTAATAAACTGGAAGATAAATAACATGCTAGTATCTGGAAGAACTTTCATTGAAACAACAAGTATTGAAACACCTGAAGAAGAAAAAATAAAGAGAAAATTAAAAATAGAAAAAAATAAGTATAAGGGAAAAATCTCTGAAGATCTCTTTCCACCATGCATAAAAAATATACTTTCGGGTGTTTCAGATGGAAGAAAAAGATCTATTTTCATTTTAATAAACTTTTTAAAAAATATTGGATGGGAATTTGACGAAATAAATAAAAAATTGATTGAATGGAATAATAAATTAGAAGATCCATTAAGAGAAAGATATATAGATTACCAAATTGAGTGGCATAAAAGGGCATATTCAAAGGATAAGCAGTATCTCCCGCCAAACTGCGATAATGAGATGTACTATAAGGAAATAGGTGTCTGTCAACCAGATGAAGTATGCAAATATATAAAGAATCCAATATTATATCCCTATAAAAAGCTGGGGCTGAAGAAAGAAAGTAAAAAATAAATTAACAAGAATACATGATTTTATAAATGCCTGCACAGAGAATAGTAGATAATCTACAGTTCTCATATACGGGGATAATAGATTTTAAGAGATTTTATTCGGAGCTAAAAAACTTCTGGAAAATTAAGGATTACATATTCGTAGAAAAGAAACATGAAGAAAAAATAAATGAAGACGGAAGTAGAGCTATAAAACTAGAATGGGAATGTAATAAAGAAGTTACTGATTATGCAAAGTATATATTTTATTGTACTATTGAAGCAGAAAAAATAAAAATAATAAAAAAAGAAAACTTTGAATATGAGTATGCAGAAAATTTAAAGATTACAATAAATGGAGATTTAGATATAGATTATGATAAATATTTTGGTAATAAACCATTTGATGTATTTCTAAGGGTTTTATTTGAAAAGTATCTTGTTTCAGCTGAAGTTAAGGAACATAAAAAGAAAGTATCTGGTATAGCTGATGAGTTCCTAAACATAGCAAAAAACCTTACGGGATCCTATAAATAATGAAGGAAGATATATATAAGACAAAGGTTTCATTTAAGACAAAGTTTAATATAGGCGATTTTTATGAAAAATTTACAAAGTTTTTATCTAGTCTTGGATGGAACGGTGTTTTAGGTAAAGACTACTTTGAAACTTATCAGTATCATAGGATAACTCCCGAAGGGTTGGAGTTCTATGAAATTGTCTTCGAACTTACAAAAACCTTTCAACCAGAGGAACCGAAGGTAACTTGGTATATGAAGATACCTATTAAAATAACTGGCTATGATAGAAGGACCTCCTTTGGAACAATTGAAATAGAGATAAATGGGTCTCATGAGATAGAAGAAAAAGAAGTAGAAATAAGAAATACTCCTGAAAAAATCCTTGCATTTATAGGATTTTCTAAAGATATTCTAAAGAAAAACTATGAAAAAACTAGAGTTAAGGGGGCAAAGAAAAGATCTATATCCAGTTTATCAAAAGAATGCGAGGATATAAAAAAATGGTTACACGAATACTTTAAAGCTTACTATTAAGAATTTCTATACCCAATTCTTGAGCTTTCTTTATTATTTCAATTCTTTTTCTTTTTCCAACCTCTGAAGCTATTACAGCAACTTCCTTTTCTTTATTTAGCCTCTCAAGTTCTTCTACATTGTGTACTATTACTGGTCTTTTTCCATTACCCAACAATCCCCTAACTTCCCTCGGAGAACCATAACCTACTTCAACCAGGGGCTGTTTTCCTTTCTCCTTAAATTTCATTTTGCTATGTATTCCTTTTGGTCTTCTCCAAGAATCCATCTTATTCCTTAACCTTAATTTAGTCCACCAATAAGGTCTTAAATAATCTGGTTTTTCTCTTTTTATTCTCTTTCTAATTCTTAATAAGCTAAAAATATTTTTTCTCATCTTAAGGCTTTTGTATTATATATATTCCGTCCTGAAACTTTCTTGGATCCTTTTTTCCCACCTTCTTCTTGGCTAATGCCTCTAATAGTCCTGCAAAGTTTCCTGCCTTTTCAATATCATAACTCTCCACTATAACAATATCACCCTCTATCCTAACCTTAACATCCTTCGGAATTTCTATCTCTCTATTCGCCCTCTCTCCTAAGAAGTTCTCTATTATGAACTTATCTCCCTGAATCTTCATCTTAAATGGGAAATGAATATAAACTGCTTTTAACTTGTATATAAAGCCCTTAGTAACACCTTCTATATCGTTTCTTATATGAGATGCTAATGTATTCAAACTCCTTACCTCTCTCCTCGTAGCAAAATATGATTTTAAATGAAGCTTATTTTCCTTTAATTCAACTATTATTTTAGGGTTATCGATCTTCCTTAATTTTTCTCCTTTAGGTCCTTTTATTATTATCTTATCTTTTTCTAACCTTACTTGAACCTCTTTAGGTACTTCTATTGTATCTTCTATAGTATAATACCTCATCTCTTATGTTGTAAAAGAAAATTTTTAAGGCTCTTCTACGATCCTTACATTATAGGCTTCCTTCAGGAACTCTATAACCTCCTCCTTAGTAGTTCTATGCCTACTGGGTATCTTAGATCTCTTAATCTTTCTATACATGACCCTGTAGCCTGGCCTCCTAACAGAAACGCATACATCCATACCATACATACCTATCTCTGGATCATACTTCATGCCGGGTATCCAAACGTACTCCTTTATACCAAAGCTGAAGTTCCCATACTTATCAAACTGCTTTGTACTTATAGTATTATTAACAGCTTTTAATAACCATCTTAAAGCTTCTTCAGCTTCTTTTCCCCTTAAGGTAAGCTTAACACCAATTTCTAAACCAGGCCTTACCCCCCACTCTGGTATTCTCTTCTTTCCTTTTGTTCTAACAGGCTTCTTGTTAGGAAACATTTTCATGATCAATTTTTCCGCCTTTTCTAAGGGTTCTCCAGCTTGTCCAACTCCTATGTTTATAGTAACTTTATCTATTACTATCCTTCTCATTGGATTTTTGTCTTTGTTTCCCATTTTATAATGTTATTAGAGGCTTATCTTTGCCTACAACAATTGCAAATTCTGATAAAGTCTCCCTACTCTCTCCAGTCTCTAGATCTTCATAAACAATGAATCTTGTATGTCCAAAACTCTTCTTCAATACCTTAACTTCCTTAATTCTACCCAATCTTCCTGCACTATTTCCCTTATAGAAGAAGACCAACATTCCAGGCTCCATACCTATTACTTTTTCTATTTTCCCATTAATTAAGTTTATAAATATAGAATCTTCAGTCTTTACGTTATTTTCATTGATAATGAAATTCCTCCCATCAAATCCAGTTATCTGGGTCTTTCCTCCCTTTATATTTTGCTTTCTAATTATCCTTATTACTTTCTTTCCATACTCATCTTCTGGAATTTCAACCAACTTCAATTTTCCTTTTGGATCAACCGAAACCCTATAACATTTGTTTATATCAACGATTTTCATAGTATCAAACAATCCAACTGGATAGTTAATATCCCTAACTTTCTTTCCATTAACTTCAACAGAACCTTTAGATAGTATATACCTTAGCTCCCTTTTATTCTTAACTAACTTTAAGTAATCCCTCAACCATAAAAGTATAGGCATACAGAGCTCAAACGGTATTCCAGTAGTAATTGGTCTTGCTACCCAATAGGATCCCTTTCTATATATCGGCCAGGTTTTCGGTGCTGATATTCTTCTCAAATGTCTCTTTCCACCTATATGTGCCATTTTATATATTTCTTCCTATATCAATAGCCTTTTTGACATCTTCTTGGCCAACAGAAAATTTCTTTATTATCTCATCTACTCTCTCCCTATCCTTAACTTTCCTAATCAACGCTTCTATTCTCAACTTATCAGTAAGGTTTAACTTGAGGATCATTAACTTAGAATGGTGAATAGGATAATAAATCTCTTTTCCTGTCTTTGAGTTATATTTTGCATTTTCTACAAACACCCTATACCTCTTCGCATCAACCTTTACAACCAAACCTTCTGTACCTCTAAACTTTCCCCTTAGTATCCTTACATAGTCCCCAACCCTTATCGGGAAACTCTTTATTCTTAATATTTTCCTTATTTCTTCACTAAGAGTGGAGCACATAATTTTCCTCCTTATATGGATTGGAGCATTAATCAAATACTTCCTCTGTTTTCTTGGCTGTTTAGATTTCTTCCAACCTTTATACCAATTATCGTATTTTATATTTTTGAATTCCAATACCATTATACGATTATACTTGCGATTTTTCCAACTTCAGGCCATCTTTCAACTACCTCTCTTGCTACAGGGCCCCTTATAATAGTTCCAGCTAAAGTTCCCTTTTCATCTTTAACTAACACACATGCGTTATCCTCAAACTTTATTCTGACTCCATCAGGTCTCCTATATTCCTTTCTCTGTCTTATTATAATTGCCTTCATTACTTTTCCTACTAAGCTTATATCCCCCTCCTTGACCGTAACAACTACTAAGTCCCCTATTCCTGCCTTTGATAACCTCCTCTTAACCCCTTTATATCCTATTACCTGAATGATCTGAACTAACTTTGCTTTAGAATTATCCGCTACTTTGAGATAACTTCCCGTATTTAGTGCCCTAACAACCTTTGCAGATATTGCCTTCATTTTTTAGATAAAACAACAAAATGAACTGTCTTAGAAAGTGGCCTAGTTTCCCCAATTATTACGTTATCTCCTGGTTTTATGTTAGATAAGCATTCTGGTACGTATGCTAAAATCCTACTTATCCTCTTTTCATATCTTTCATATTTCGTTAAATAAACGTATCTTTCTATTTCTACTTTAGCTATTTTACGAGAATACTTCAAAACCTTTCCCTCAAATATAAATCCATGTATCCTAACTTTACCATGCCAAGGACATTTTTCTTCATTACATGTCCTTTCCGGTGGCGCTATGTCCTCTATACCTATGTTTTTAACATAAGTCATCATTTTCAAAAAATGAGGGATTATATTTATAAATTATGAAGAATAATCCCATTGCTGAAACGTGATGAGAGATGGGCGTGCAGATTTATAAGCTTATCATTATCAATAATAATAAGGGTAGGGCGGCCAAAGTGGCCGGGAAACACCCGTTCCCATTTCGAACACGGAAGTTAAGCCGGCCCACGTCCGCAGGAGTACTGGCGAAGGCCGGGAAACTGCGGAAGCTGCCCGCCCTATCTAATTTTAAACCTCTTTACATAACCACAGTTCAGGCATTTATATATGACTTTTCCCCTCCTAACTCTTATAGATAAAGTCTTTCCAGGTATCCAAACGGTATAACATTTCTTGCAGAATTTATTCCTCAATTCTCTTATTAGCTTTATATTTGCCTTCCTCTTTATCTCTAAGAGGATCTTAATATACCTTCTAGAAAGATCCGGATCTTTATCAAAAACTTCTAGCGATTTTTTATACAAATATTTTATCCTTTTAATTGCTATCTTTCTATTATTTATCACTTTAAATTTATTTCAACCTTCTTACTTTCTTTCTTACTTAAGTTTTCTATTAGTATTATTATTTTATCAGAATTCCTATAATCTAGGTTAGGTATCTTTATCTCAACTTCTGCTTTTTTATATTTTTCTATATTTAGGATAATCGGAATGTTTAAATTATAATACATTCTAAATCTCAAATTTGTTAATTGATCTTCAATCTTTATCTCTTCTGTACTAATTCTAAAGTTCCTTAAAAATGGAGAATGATTTTTTATTGTTATTATAACCTTTTTTGAATATTTTTGATCTATTAAAGGTTCAACAATGTATCCAACCTCCCACCTATCCTCTACCTCCATAATAGAGTCTTAGATTTCCAGTTATTTTATCTATTTTTGTCTCCTCATCAGGACCAATCCCAACACATGTAATAGTCCCTGGAGGGATTTCAGTTAATCCTGCATCTTTAATTAAAACGCATGTTAAATTATTTTCCTTTGCCATTTTATATATATTTAAGAGTTCTTCTTCATTCTTTACTTTCAATAAAACCTTTTTAGCACCTTCTTCCCTCCATTTTTTTAGTATTTCTGGATCAGCAGATAAGGCTGCCTCAAGAGATGCATGAGCAACTTGTATACATAGTTTTCCGCAAGAAATGGTAAGATCCTCCCTTAAAACTATTACTTGCTTGTATTTCATAAAAGTTTCTTTATTTTTTCCATTAAAAGGCTATATCTTATTTCCATTTCTTTTCTTCTTTTATATTCATCCTCATACATCTTTGAGATATTCTTAATATCGTTTTCTAATCTAGATATAATGTTCTTTATATTTTCTATCTCCCCATCTATACCTAAAAACCTATCCTTAGTAATCTCCTCTCTTCTCTTGTTAAAATTTTCTATTTCTTCTATTTTTCCATCAATAGATTTTATTTTACTATCTATAACGTTAATTCTTTCTTTTAATTCCCTTATTTCCTTTGAAAGTTCATCTATTTTTGAGATAAGGTTCTCCACATATTTCTTTAAACCATCAATATTTAACAACTCTTCTATAACTTTCTCATATGGTTCCATTATAAATAGTAATACATTAGTCTTTATATATGATCGGAAGACTGCATTTCTCTACATCCTTACTGCTGTCTTACCTAATATATGGCTTTTTAGGGTTTGATAAGGTTTCATCGATAGTTCTATCTATAATTACTGCAAGTATATCTTCCTTACCAGATTTCGATTATAAAATCTTCTCATGGGCAAATAAAAAGAAAATTCTATTTGAAAAAACAGGATTGAAATATATTTTATTTCCTATATATTTACTAATCTTACTCTTAATTAAATTATTTAGACACAGAGGAATTACACATTCTATTTTTCCAATAATTATATTCTTTTATCTTTCTATATTCTTTAGACCCTTCCTAATATTATCAATCTCTTTCTTATTGCATTCCATTGAAGATTCCTTTACCGTTAGTGGTATATATCCCCTCTATCCAGTAAGAGACATTCAATTGAAGATACCAATACTAAGCAATAAGCAGAGGAGACTTCAAAGTATCCTATCGTATCTCTTTATATTCATTTTCTTCTTATTGATCCTATGAGAGTTTTTATTGCAATCGATATACCGGAGGAATTAAAGGACAATATATATAATGAAATTAAGAAAATAAGGGGGGTTAAAGGAAAGTTCGTAGAAAAAGAAAACTTACACATAACCCTAAAGTTCTTAGGAGAACTACAACCAAATATCGTAGAAAAAATAAAGAATGACTTAGAGATAATAAAGTTCCAGAAATTTAAAATAGAAATATATGGGCTTGGTAATTTCAATAATAGAGTCCTATGGTTTGGGATAAAAAGAGGGGCTGAAAGAATAATTGAACTAAAAAATCAGATAGATGATATACTAAGAAAATATAATCTTCCACCTGATAGGGATTTCCATCCACATATAACTATATTAAGGATAAAGGAAATCCTTTCAAGACAAGATTACCAAAATACCCTAGAAAAACTCAGAAACGTTGAAGTTGGAAGGTTTATTGCAGAAGGCTTCTCCCTAAAGCAAAGTATATTAAGGAGAGAAGGCCCACTATACTTGAATATAAAAGAATACAAATTCATATAATCACTTTTTAAGTTTATCATAAAACATAATGGTAAATGGGTGCAGGTGACCTACTACCTGAAGTAAAAGCCAGGTTATTTAATAATATATTTATATGTAGGAGATGTAAGGCTAGGATCAGAGCCGATCCTACTAAAGTAAGGGAAGGTAAAGTTAGGTGCAGGAGATGTGGATCAAAAAATTTGAGACCAAAGAAACAAGTGATATCTTTAGTGGGAGGCAGTAGTGGAGGCAAATGAACCTAAACTCAATTTTTCTTTTAATTTATGTCTTCTTCCTATCCTTAACATTCTATATATTAAAGAAGTTTGGAAAAAATGTAGAGTATAACATACTCTATAGTATATTTAGGATAGGTGATAGGATAGGTTTCTTAGAAAAAATCAGTAAGAGCTTTCTATCAAAGATCTTGGAAATTTTAGCCATACCTACAGGATTTTTAGCAATGTTTTTTTCGATATACTTTATATTATATGGAATTAAGGCAAAGATACCAACAATAGTTCCAGTAATCCCAGGAATTGAGATATATGGAATCCGATTCCCTTTTATAGAAATAATAATAGCAATATTCCTATCTGCCTTGGTCCATGAACTCTCACATGCCCTCCTAGTCCTAAAGAATAAGCTCAAAATAAAGTCATATGGAATATTCTTCTTAGGTCCCTTTTTAGGTGCATTCGTAGAACCTTCTGAAGATGTATATAGGATAGACAAGATAAAGCAGATAGCAATATTTCATGCCGGCATATTAGCAAACCTGTTATTAGCAGTTTTAGTTATCTTGATAGGAAACCTCTTTCATTTCTATTTAGTAAATTCGGGAAACATTCAAGTTATAATAGTAGGAAAGGTTCCAAATACTACTGTAGAAAACATTAGTGGTGAGAGACTTCTATACATTAACCAGTTTAAAATAAATAGCTTATCCGATATAGAAAAGGCTTTAATGAATTATAGGCCAGGGGATACCATTGAATTGATTACAAATGTCTCTAATTATAGAATAAAATTATCTAACAATAATGGAAAGCCTTTTATGGGTCTCTATTTTACTGAAGAAATAAACAATAAATCATACAGATTTATAGTTAATTTACTGTTTTGGATTATGATGATCAGCTTGGGAATAGGATTGGGAAACGCTCTACCGATCTTTATTTTAGATGGAGGTCAGTCTATGAAAGCCCTTCTAGAGATTATATTTAAAAATGAGGAAGTTGCCAATAAGCTCTATATCCTCATAAGTTGTCTGGTTATAGCTCTAATAATAGTTAACTTCATTGTTGTATTATGAAAAAAGATGTTTAACTAAGATAGTTGCATAGCTTCCTTTCTTTAACTTGAAATATATTCTTATTGTTGAATCCTTAATTTCGTATTTAAAGTTTGAGACTTCAGCTATTATCGGCCTATTAATGGAATTCAAAGTTAGGGATGGCTTATCCTTAAAATATAATCTGTCTAGCCTTATTTTTTCTTCCATTAATATTTCCTTATAGACTCTCTTAAAATCATCTTCAATTTTTTCTATATTTAGATCATGTCCAACTGCAGGTAATACTTTACCCCTAATCCTATCAATAAAATCCTTATTTTTTGAAATATACAGATCCTCCATTGCAACCTTTATCTTGTATAAGTTATCCCCAAATTCCTTTATATAGTTAGAGAGGACCTTATTCCAAATATAGGATTGATATGAATGTAAGAAGAGCTTTAAAAGCCTTTTATGAATTACTTTAAAGGCTCTATAATAGTTTCTATCCCTTATAAGATAATTTAAAATACCTAATTCTATATCTAGCCATTTTGGAAAATATTTAATTGCTTCTTCAAATTTACCCCAGTTTTCACTTAACCATTTTCTAGCATTTCTTGCAGTAAGGTTTTCGTTTTCTGATTGATATGTCAACAGGATTCTTATAGCATTTTCCCAGTTTCTATTTATTATTTCTCTACCAATTAAATGGTTAATATACCTTATATTGCCAAACCTTTGATCATCAAAATAGTTATAAAAATACTTAGAAAATATGTCCAGGTTTTCCTCAAATTTTTCCATCTCTTCATTCTTTACATCTCTTATAGTTATCTCGAACTCATTTTCGACTATATCCGATATCCTTAAAGGTTCTTCAAAACTTCCGATATATTTTAGCTTCACGTTACCAAAGTTATATTCATACTTAAAATCCTCCAAACCCTTTATCGCTATATATTGTTCTGAAACAGTTTTCTTATCCTTCTCTCCAGCAAAAAATATCCTTTTCTTTGATATCCTTAAATTCCTTGCAACAAGCCTTATAGCCCTTATTGTACTTAAGTTCTTCTTTTTCATTAAAAAATAAGCATATCCTGTTCCAGGAGTCTTAGAATTTAAATCAATTATCTCTCTTACAACAAAATCCTCTGGTCTTTCTTTTATTTTCATATCTTAAACTCCCAGTTCCACATTTCAGAAGCTAGTTTTCCATCATACATAAACTTATCAAGGTCTATTTTCCTTCTGTTTTCCTGTATATTTCTTAAGAATTCCCATACCTTCTTTGCAGTATAATCCTTAAGTTCTCCAGTAGTTATTTCTCCTTTTCTATATCCTTCTTCAATTTCCTTTAGCTTTCTATCATCTTCTTCAAAAAGAACAGATAACCAAAAGAAAGATACATCAATTTCTGGTTTTCCCCCATATTTCTTATGTTCTTCCAAAGTAGCACCACCACCGGAAAAGGCATACTTCAATATCTTATACCTTACCGTCTCATAATCGTCGTCTATAAATATAGCGGATTTTGGATCCGACGCAGACATCTTTGTATAAGGTCCCTGCAATCCCCATACGAACTTTGAGAGTATAGTAATTGCCTTTTTTCTATTGAATTTTTCAGCAATATCCCTTTGTAACCTAAAGTATGGATCCTGATCTATTCCACAAGGTATTAATGGATAACTTTCTTCAAAAAATGTTGGGACAATTTGTAATGATATATAGAACGGTAAACCGATTGTTGCTGAATCATCGAATCCAAATACCTTTTTAGCTTCATGTATGGATATTTCCCTAGCAACATATATCGCTGGTTTATATAGATGTTTTATATATTCTGAATTTATGAAAATAAAGGTCCTATCTGGATCTAATCCAACTGATGCAATAGTTCTTGCATCTTCATAAGCATATTGCCTTGTAGCTTCATAATCGTCTGTTTTCTTAGCCCAATACTTTTCCTCATCAGGTATCTGTATATATACATTTACCTTAAACTTATCTTGCAACCATTTTACTAAAATAAATGGGATTAAATGTCCTATATGCATCTTGCTTTTAGAAGGTGCTCTACCCGTATATATGAAGAAACTTTTTCCGTTTTTATATTCCTTTAATAACTCATCAAAACCTCTATGTGCATAAAAGAACCTCCTCCTCAACAAAACATGTAAATCTCCCGTAATCTCTTTTAATTCGTTTAATAAATTATCATCTATTTCTTTCACACCAAACTCTTCAATTAGTTTCCTGTAATCTTCTTCAGATTCAATATCAACTTCCCATGGAGTAACCTTTGAGTTCATAGGATTTCTTAAGTATATAAAGAATAATAATATTTATGCCGCGGTGCCCGAGTGGACCAAGGGGTCTGGCTCGAGACCAGATCCCCGATAAGGGGACCGGGGTTCGAATCCCCGCCGCGGCGTAAGATTAAACCTCTCTATATTTATCTATAAACCTTTTATAAAATTCCCATTATTCATTTGTTAACAAATAGAATTCGAATGGAGAATTAAAGAATTCTTTTATTAATATTCCGAAAACTTCTAATTTTTTATCCCTATTTTTAAATTCTTCAGATACTATTGCGATGCCTATATTAGACTAAATAATAGTAACAGATATATAAATAAGTCAAATTATCCTTAACTCTAACAGAGTCGATATAAATAAATGCAGCGAGATCAATAATCAAATAAACATTTACTTTTATTAATGGTTTTTGATAGCTCGAAATTATAAATACTATACTAAATTACAATTTTAATCTCCTTTCCTTATAGCATAAATATAGCCTATTTTCATATTAGGATTGGATGCAGAAGGGTTGTAAATATTTTTAGGTTTTGTATATTTTACATCAAAACCGTTATCTTCTAAATAATTATATAACTCTTCATAACCATAATGATATTCGATTTGAATTCTTTTGAACCTTTTTATTATATCTCTATCTTCGCTCAATATGTTATACTCACATCCTTCACAATCCATCTTTAGTACTGCCTCTTTGATATTAAACATCGAAAGTATTGTTTTTAAGGAATACAAATTTATTAACTTACCCTTCTCATCTTCACTTTCTTTTAGGTCAGATCCGATATCTGGTATAAAGCTTTCATCTATTCTCATTACTCTATCCTTACCATATCCCGCATTCAACGGTATTATTTTATCTGTGCAACCATTTATGTTTATATTTTCGGTTAATAACTTAAAAAAGTAAGGATAAGGCTCTAACGCAATAATCTTTTTGGCTCCCTCAATACAAAAATAGATAGAAGAATCTCCAATGTTTGCTCCAATGTCGATAACTACTTCATTCCTTGGATTTAAAAATTTGTATTCTTCATTAGCGAAAACTGATACTAAATCTCCTTTCCAAGGTTCGATAAACTTTAGTTTGTGTTCTTTAAATATAAGAATAATTTTGTTATTTTCGATATCAATATCCTTAATATTGGGATATTTAAGTAAAAAAGCATACAAAGATGCCAACTCAGGATTTACTTCACATTTTTTTCCATTACTTCTAAGGATAACCTTTATTTTATAATTTGATTTACTACTCAATTTTCTAACTCTATATAAATTATATAATATAAATATCCAATTCCGATAAGCTTTTCTGTAACGAGATATTATATCGATAAACCTCATATTTTAATTTATTTTACTCTACAATATTATTAAATATACACTTAATGACTGCGTATTTCATATACCTTAAGCGCTTAACAGATTCGTGATTCAAATAAATTAAAGAAACATTGAAAAACATAGATAGAGAAATAATTAACAAATTTAAAAACCAAAAAGCTGATATTATATCATAGATATTAAAAAGAAATAGCTAGTTATTTATCAGACTAAGAATTCAATAATTAACTAAAAAGCAAATTCATTTTAATTATTTTAGATTTTCTATATAACTAAGATAAAAATATCTCTTCAAATTTATCAACTACCTTTTTGATATCAAACAATTCCCTTGCTCTTTTAGCAACGTATTTTCTCTTTTCAAAATAACCTCTTGGATCTTCCTTCCAAAAGGTATAAATTTCTAATATTTTATTTGCAAAGGCTTCCGGATTATAACTATTTTTGATCCAACCAAAGTTCTTATCATAAATATTTAATAAATCCCTAAAGGCAACTATATTAGATCCTAAAAACGGGGAACCTGAGACTAGGGCTTCTACAACAGCTATTGGAAATCCTTCAAATCTAGAAGGAATAAAAAATAGAGAAGATTTTGATAAGATTTCTCTTTTGGTATTTTCATCTACAAATCCAAAATATTTAACGTTTTCTGGATATTTGCTTTCTAATAATCTTAGCATTTCTTCATACTTTTTATCTCCAGAACCTGCAACATAAAACTTTATTTCTTTATTTTTATCCAAAACCTTCTTTATAGCTTCTATTAATACATCAAATCCTTTTTGTTCATGAATCCTACCCATAAACGTTAGTATAAACTCTTTATTATCTTTAGGATAAAGATATTCTTTAGAATTAACAAAATTAGGAACTAAATAAACGTTTTTAAAACCTAATTTTTCATAAAATTCCTTTTGAGCGGAATTTAAAATATGAATATATATTTTATGCTGATATTTTAACATTTTATTTTCCATTAATTTTATAATATGAATTTTATATCTCCATTTTCTGTCATTATAATCTAAAAATGTAGTGTGATTTCCTATAATAATTCTATTTGCCTTTTTTGTATATATAGAGAGGATGGGGTGTAAGAAATAGGAAGTAAAATTAACCAGATAAATATAATCTACATCTTTTAAAAGCATTAAGTCGCATAGACCTCTAAAAACCCTAAAGACTCCATTAGAGAATTTATTTGATAATATATATCTAAACTTAATTATTTTTCCTAAATCTTTTGGCTTAATCCTAAACAGATCTCCATAATTACTAGAAATAACCCATACATTATACTTCCTATCAACAAGTTCGTTTCCTATCTTTATAACCCAATTCTCAGTACCTGCATATGTTTCTAGCCTAGTAAAAACAAAGAATACTATCTTCATAAAACTTTAAAGTTGGATTTAATATTTAATAGTTTATGAAGCTCGGTATTTATGGCACTATTTATAATAACGCAGATACTGTAAAAACTACGATAAAGACATTAGTTAATTCTATTGAGGACCTATTTGATGAAATAATCTTCGTTATAACAGATAATTACTCTGATGATGGAACATACGAAAAACTTTTAGAGCTGAAAAAAGAATATGAAAACTCTAAAATAAAAATAGAGATAATAAGAGAAAAAAGTACAAGGGGAAAAGGAAGACAAATCGCAATGGAATATCTTATAAACAATTATGATATAGATTTCGTGACATATACGGATTTCGATATAACATATTACCCATTTCAAAGAGACATCTTCAAAGCAATCATTGATAATATAAAAGATTATGAAATATGGGGAGGTGTTGCTGGTCTTGCTACATATAAAACGTATAAAAGAATACTAGAAAGAGGAATCGAATGGCCTGATACAAACTTTTACGAAGATAACACATTCTTTTATCTTATTTCTACTAAAGCAAAAATACTGATAAAAGATTTATGCACTATTGGACACTCAAATGCTATCGTATATAATATCAATAGAGAAAAAAGATATGCAAAAACAACTTTAAGATGGATCAAAAGATATCTAAAGACACAGTTAGATATATTAAGATCTTCTTTAACAATTTGGAGAGACATAATAAATATGAAAAATATCGCATTTGGAAGAAAAATTTTTAACTTGGCTAAGGGAATAAATGCTCATTACTTACTAGAAAATATGAGAATTTACATTCTCCCTGAGGAAGTAGGTTTACCAGAAAACACATTCTATAGGTTCAGTACATATGCTCCTAGAATGTTATTAGCTAAAATAATTGATGATAAAAAAGCTAAATTTATAAAAACTAGAGGTTTTCATTTCTTTAGAGACTTAAAGTTTGCTAAAAAATTTATAGAAGATCATGAAAAAGCTATATATAGAAATTTTGACTTTGACATAAATAAAGTTGAAATATATAAAATAAGTGAAATATTTGAAAAAGTACCTTATTTAATACACTACTAATGAGGATTTTACTATTTCATCCATGGATAAAATCAAAAGGAGGTGCAGAGAGGTTAATATTAGAATACATAAGAAGATCTAAACATAAAATAGATATATTAACTTGGGTTTATTTATCAGATAAAAGCTTTGAAGAATTCAAAAAATACAAAATTATAAGCATATTTCCAGAATATTTAGAATCTGTATCTAGAAGCTTTTTATTAAGGGGAAGTTTTGGAATCCTTTCTATAATAAAAAATATATTAAAAGAAGGTTTTATTGAGAATTACGATCTCTTATTGATAAGCACTTCCGGTATAGCCGAACTAATCTTATTAAACAAAAAAATAAATATACCTGTTGTTTTATACGTTCATACACCCCTAAGAGCAACCTATAAATATGATATCTATTGGAACTTTAAATACAGGTTTAAAAATGTTTTATATAAAGCAGTATATAAACTTGCTCTACATTCTTATAATTATTTAGAGAGAAAAGCATGGAAAAGAGTTAGCTTTGCGATATTTAATTCAGAATTATCCAGAAAAAGGGCTTTAGATAAAAAACTAATAGATATAGAAAAGACAAAGGTAATATATCCGGGGGTAGATATCAATTTAGAACCCAAAAACCAAGAAAACTACTTTCTTTATATAAGTAGAATTGGGATGGCTAAAAGGCAAGAAATACTACTATATACATGGAAAATGTTTTCAAAAAAATATGGGGATTATAAACTAATATTAGCCGGAAATCTAGAAAACAAAAAGTATTATAGAAAATTGTTAAGGATAATAAAAGTCTTTAATCTTAGGAATGTAGAAATTCTGACTAATCTACCATCAGAAAAAATAAAAGGATTACATGAACATTCCCTATGTGAAATACAGGTTCCTTTTATGGAAGATTTTGGAATTGCACCATTAGAATCTGTTGCTGCTGGAAAATACTTAATAAACGTTTATCCATCTGGAAATTACGAATTGTTAAAAGATTTTCCTGGTATATACTGGATAAAAGAAAGAATAGACAATATAAAAATGGCAAGGGAAGTCTATAAAGCTATGGAATACTTTATAAAAAATCAGGATAAATTAATAAACCTAGGATCAGAAAACAGAAAAAGATTTAAAAGATTAGATTTGTCTTGGGATAGATTCGCAAAAGAAATGGATAAAACCTTGGAAAGTCTAATATTTTATTGAAGATTCATATATTTCCTTAAGACTCTTATTTCTATTTCCAATACTAAACTTACCGTATTTTATTTCTTTCCAAGCATTTAAAGAAATCTCTTTAATTAAGTTAGTATTCTCTATTAAGCTACTTATAACATCTGTATATTTCTTTATTTCATCTTTATCTCTCTTTATTATATATCCTGTCTTTTCGTTCTCTATTATCTCTCTTCTAGCAAATCCCTCAGAGGTAACAACTACATTACCATATGACATCGCTTCCAAAATTGTAAAACCGAAACTATCTGAATAACCTGGATAAACATATATATGAGATTTTCTGTATAAATTCCTTAATCCTTCATCAGTTAAAGATTCTAACCATTTAATGAAATTATATTTCTTTAAGATCTTATCTGATATCCATTTTTTTGGTGTTACAATAAACATCTCTATATCATACCTCTTATTTAAATTTTCAAAGACTTTTAATACGGTACTTCCACCTTTAGCATAAAAATATCTTGCTACAAATAATAATCTTATTTTATCAAAATCCTTATCTACATATTCTTCGGCAGGTACTGCTGGATAAATTACTTTTAGTTTTTCTCTTATTTTAGGATCTTTTCTTATTTCCTCTGGTATAGTATTATACGCCTCATAAGTCCATGGTAGTAGATATTTTAGATTCTTTTGCTTAAATAATTTTTTTATAATAATCTTCCCGATCCCGGAATAAGCTGGATAATGCGTAAAAAAGAAGATATAATAATGCTCAAAGTCTGTAACATATGGTTTATCTGTAAATAAAAATAAATGAGAAGTATGATATAGATCTAAATCTGAACTAGATACTTTTCTAATTTTAAAAATAGGAAATCTACCAATAGAAGAATAAATAATCCTCTTTACTTTTAAATAACTAATAAATTTTCTTGAAGATGTTATAAGAGTATCCTTTATTTTATTTAAATAAATAACTCCGTCTGGCGGGTACAA
The DNA here is from genome assembly GCA_003568775.1 of Candidatus Nanoclepta minutus. Taxonomy (GTDB): domain Archaea; phylum Nanobdellota; class Nanobdellia; order Nanobdellales; family Nanobdellaceae; genus Nanoclepta; species Nanoclepta minutus. The sequence continues at coordinate 58,125 of MWMI01000004.1, forward strand.
AAATAAGTATTTATAATAAGAAGAATCTAGCTTTCCTAGACTCTCTACTCTAACTTTTATCATATAACAAACACACAGAAGGAAAATTTATAAAAACTTATATTCAAGCTATTTAGATGTCTGGTAAATATATAAATTATATTAAATGGTACATTGGCAGTATAAATAGCATAAGCGGTATTGGTAAATTAAAATTTGCAGCTACAGCACCAATACTTTTTGTTTATAATAAAATTAAAGGTAAAAGGGATAATATAAAGAATATAACCCGTTTCGATCTTACTGTAAAGGTCTATGGGCATAAATTCGAATGTAGGAAAAACACACTTGATATAAGCTACATCATAAATTTCGAACCGGAAACCACAGAATTTTTGTTAAATAAAAAAGGAAAAATATTCATAGATGTTGGAGCACATATCGGAAGATATTCTATATTGCTTTCTAAAAACTTCGAAAAAATAATTTCCATTGAAGCTGATCCATATAATTATTCTCAATTGATTAGAAACACAAGATTAAATAGTCTATGGAATAAAGTAATACCGCTGAATATTGCCCTAACAAATAATGATGGGATACTTAAATTAAACCTTTCAGAAGAAGGAGACGGAACACATTCAATTGTTGTTAATTATGGAAAAGGAAGCATAGAAGTCTTAGGTCTTAAACTAGATACGGTAATAGATTTATTAGGAATAGATCCAAAGGATATAGATGTAATTAAAATAGATGTAGAAGGGGCAGAATACTTCGTTCTACAGGGAATGAAAAAGGCTTTGAAAGATGGAAAACCAGTATTGGTTATTGAAATATGGGAAGATTCTAAATATAAAGAAAAAACTATAGAATTATTAAAAAAGTATGGATATAAAATGATAAAAGAATTGGATAAAGGTTATGCTACAAATTACATTTTTGTTAAAGAATAAAAACTATTTATAAACTGATAATAACTCTAGTAAAGAATCTTCTAAATCATATATAGCATCTCTTCCCTTAGTAGTAATCAGATTTCCATCAACAACGTAAGGTAAATCTGCAAACCTAACCTTTAGCTTTAAAACAGTTTTTAAATATTCTGGAAACTCGTTAACGTTAAAAGTAATAGTCTTACCCAATAACAAATCCATCTTAGCAAATGCTATCTGTGCTAATGAAGATAAGATAACAGGTTTCTTTGCATAATAGAACCTAGCAAAAATACCTGCAGTTTCATTATTAATGAACTCTTTAAAACCTTTATCAGCAATCATAATTAAACTATCAAAAAAGGCTTCCTTTAATAGGAATATTTCTTCCGTTGAGAAATCTGGATAAACCTTTGAACCATATTTAGCAACTGCAACTTTCTTAAATGGTGTCGCAACATAAACCTTCCCATCTAATATGTCTAAAAAGTTAACCAAATCTTCTTCAGAAAAACCTTCAGTAGGTAATATTATTAAGTGGGATCTTATCATATTTATTTTTGATATACTTCAGAATATAATATTTTTATCTTCTAAAGTATTGATATTCTATTATCCATGGTTTCACTAGAAGAGCTAAGGAAAGAAAATCTAGGAGAGAAACATAAGGTATTTGAATCTAAAATAATCTTAGATGATCCAAGATATAGGTTAGAAAGCATATACTTTTGGTTATTAGATTTCTTAAGGGATGATTTAAAATTAAATGTTTCAAAAATTTCCGATGAATTTGGAGGATCTTTCGGATCAGTTTTCTATACAGATATAGTTAGAAGGGCTCAAAGCATTTTAACTACTGCAAGAGAGATTGGAGGTCTATTAAATACGATAATAAAATCTATTGTAGACGTAAGTAACTCTTATAGAACTCTAGTATTCGAAAGATTACATAAATTTGAAGATTTAAAATCCGATAATCCAGAGAAATCTTATACAGCATTAAAGGCTTTAAAATCCCTTTGGCTTGATAACGTAGATTCGAGGAAGGGAACATATGCTCTCAGGAACTTGATTAAAGCAGGATATTCAACAGTTATCGATCTATTTTTATTAGCGGAAGATGGAGAAAAACTAAATGAACTTATATCTAAAGGAATTGCAAACAAAAGTATCCTAAACCATCCATCCTATAGGGAGATATCTTACTATGAAAAGAATAAAATTGTTAATGAAAGAGTTATATCTTTAGTAAAAACTAGATTAGCGGAGTTCTATGGTTGGCTAGAGGAATCTGAAAAGTATTTTAAGGAGAGAGCAAAATATTTAAAAGCTTACTTATTACATCAAGTAAATTCCCTAATTTATTATTTAGAAATTGCTAAACCATACTTCAAAGCTGCAAGAGCTTTAAAACAGAAGGAATATAATATTCCAGATATAGTAAAAGGTTTCGAATCAGCAATAATTGAGATAACATTATTTGCAACCGATAAAGAGAAAGAATTAACAGAATGGGACAAAGATAAGAAAGATTTTATTAAAAAGAAATATATACCCTTATTCGAAGTAAACATAATAGCGAGGGTTAGACCAACACTACAGGCTATTTCCGTTGAAAGGACAGCCATGTATACATACATAGGAAGGATAGACATAGAGTATAGAGCATACGTCTTAACTAGGGAGGAATATGATGAGCTAGTAGCTAATAAGGAAATAGAGGATATCTTATATATACAAGGGATGACCGAAACCTTCTTAGAAGGGATTACAGACGTTATATGCAACGTATACCTATATGAAAAAGTTATTTCTAATAGTAAGTTATTGGAAACTGCGAAGAAATTCCTAAATAAGGATGAAATAACTAGTGAGAGGGATATTGTTTGGACTAAAGAACTAGTAAAAGAGCTAGAAAAAGTTGATAAGAATTTTTTAAAGGGATTGGAATGGATAAATAAATATTTACCTTCTAAAGAGGAATTAGAAAAAAAGGAAGAAAAGAAAGAGGAAGAGAAAAAGAAAGAAAATACAATAAGCCTTATCTTCCCAATAGCTAAACCCGCTGCTGATATATTCAAGAGCCTATTATATAATATATTTGAATTTATAGTAACCTATGGGAAGGATATATCAAACATAAGGTATTCTACTTCAAAGAAAAAATTGGAAAAGGAAAGGGGAGATTTCATAGATGATGTAAAGAAAAAAGCTTGGCTAATATTCAATACCTCAAAGAAAAGCTTTGGTCTTGTAGCTTAAAATGGAAGAGGTATTCGGTAGAAAACAAGGTACTTCAACGAACATATCTTTAATAAACCAGTTAAAAGAACTGGAGAATAAGATAAGGCTAGGTTATCCTGCAGTCGAAATTGGAGTTGCAACTTTCGGACAATGGGAAGCCATACCAAAAGTTATATGGGAAGATATAGCAAGAAAGGCAAGGATAAACAAAATAGATCTATCCCTACATGCTCCAGTGAGCGTGGAGGGTCAACTATCTACAGCACAGTTTCCAATAATAAGTGGAATAGAATTTAAAGGACAGGCTGCATTAATAAGCGAATCTTCGAAGAAAAAAGTATCCCAAGAACTAAAGGAAATATTGGATACTGCTGCAAACTTAGGTAAAATATACGGAGAGAACATAAAAGTAACTATGCACGTTACATCTGGCTTAGGCGAAACTATATGGAGTAAAGAATATGAAGATCACCTAAAGGATTATCTAAGAAAAAATAATGAAAAATTTGAAGATTTAAAGAAAAAACTTCTAGATTTAGGAATAATAAATAAAGAAGAATATCAAAAAATTAAGGATCCGGAAGATTTACCTTCATGGGTCTATGCGGTAAGTAGCGGTATAACAATAGAAGTACCTGGAGGACATGCCTTAATAAACATAGAGGATATTAGGGATAGAAGGTATATAACTCAAAGATTGGAGAGTTTAAGAGAAAAATTGGGAACAGAAAAATTTGAGGAAACTATCGTAGATAGGATTTATAACTTGAACGAAGATTACTGGAATAAATTTTTTATTGATATAAATAGAGCCTTTTATTTAATTACGAAGGATGTTACAAACATAGAAAAGACTTTCCCTTTAAAACAAGACTATCAAGCTGGAGAATTCTTAACTTACTTAAAGAGCCTGAAGGATAAGCTAAACATACTTTCTAACTCTATAGACACTTACCTATACCACGTAAAGGAAAAAGGAAAAATAGACAATATAAAACATACTTTAGAGCTCTATAATAAGATTAACGATCTAAAGAGTAAGATAGAAAACTTTGAGAAAAATCTGTTTAATTTATATGAAAAATACAAGAGTCTAACGGATTATGACTTAAGAAAGGAGTTCAGAAACTTGTTAAATGAAAGTAAAGTTTTAGAAGAAGTTAGGGATCTCGTATCGGGAAACGGTAGAATAGTGTTTAACTTAGCTTTAGAAGAAATGAACAAGAATAAAGTACCGGTAATAAAACCCTTTCAAGAGGTAGCATTAAGTTCTGCTGTAGATGTAGTAAAGAGAGGTATAGAGGCCTTCTTAGAAGATGTTAAGAAAGATAAAGAGAAATTTGAAAGGATTGAGGAGATATTTCCAAAGCTATTGTTTGAACATATTTATCCAGAAGATATTGGATCTAGACCAGATATGCTAATAAAGTTTATAGATAAAAGTAGGAAAGCTCTAATAGAAACATTAGAAAAATATCCAGAAATTAAAGAAAAAATTATAAAGAAATATGGAAACTTGGAAAAGTTTTCAGATGAGATAATAGGAGTAACCTTAGACATAGCTCACCTGAAGTTATTTGAAAGGTATGGATATAGTAAAGAAGATATACTCCAGTGGGAGAGGAAACTGAAACCATACATAAAGCATATCCATGTATCGGAATCCAAGGGAGGAATGGATACCCATATTCCGCTGGGAATGGAAGGTGATGAAATAATAAAAGCAGAGATAGAAGAACTAAAAGATCTATTGGCAAAGGAAGGTATATCCGTAATACATGAAGCAGGCGGATGGTATACTGGAAGATTCTATGAAGAATTGGGATCCGAATATTCTTACTTTATTTATAAAACCCTACCATACAATCTATACTCTATTTCCGATATATATTCTCAGAGCTTCCTACCAACATACTATGAGAACATATACTTCTCTGGAATGCCGACCGTCTTTGACTATACAACTGGCTTTCTAGCATTACCATTAGACCTAGGTAGCAGAAGGGAAAGACAAGAACAGTCTAGTTATTAAGTTTAAAAATATTGCATAAATCTTTTAAAAATGTCATGGATAGATAAGATTCTACAGTATTTACCTTCAGTAAAACCACCTTATACACACCTCACTCCGAAGGAAAGACTGAAAAATACGATAATTGTAATTGCTATTTATTCTCTATTGAGTTCCATTCCCATATTTGGGATATCGCAGAAAGTTAGCCAGAGGTTTATAGAATTCATGTGGATATTTGGGTCCCATCTAGGTACCCTAGCTACAATAGGTGTAACACCTGTAATATTGGCGGGTCTATTCCTACAGCTCATGATCTTCAGTGGAGTATTGGGATTGGACATATACAGCGAAGAGGGAAGGAAGAAATACGATTCGTACTATAAATTACTTGCGATAGTTTTTCTAATACTTCAATCCCTATCCTTTATGCTATCCGGAAACATAATACCTGACTATAATTTACCTATCCCTATTTGGGCTATATATATAATAATATTCCTGCAGTTATTTATGGGCGGTTTACTTATAATCTTATTAGACGACTTTTCACTAAAATATGGATTGACTTCAGGTATAAACCTAATTATATTTGTATCTATCTCTATGTCCATAGCATTAAGGATATTCAACCCTATCCCATTACCGCAATACATCACATATGGACTATATTTCCCATCCGGTCTAATTCCACAGGCTATCTTAAGTTTCATCAATGGAAACTTTAGCTTAGCTATGGGTTACACTCTAGTAGTAATATTAACTTTTGCCGTATTAGCCCTAGTTACATACCTACAGTCTATACAAATAGAGATTCCACTGATTTACATAAACATAGGTGGGAGAGTGATGAAGTATCCCATAAACCTTCTATATACATCCGTTATACCAGCCATATTCTTATACGGAATACTGATTTGGATCAGGGGAATATTCGAGAGGAATCCAAACTCTATATTATATAGGATCTTGACTCCACCAAACCTTACCATTAACCTATCCCAATATGGCCTTTCCTATTTGTTGGATCCAATAAATATATTACATGTAATCGTTTACCTTTCAATATTCATCTTAGGAGGTATCCTATTCTCATATTTATGGGTAATATCCGCTGGAATGGATGCAAAGAGTATTGCAAAGCAGCTCCAATCACTTCCAATACAAACCCTGAGGTATAGGGATCCTAGGATAATAGAAAGTACCCTAGAAAAGTACATTAATCCTCTATCTTATTTCTCAGGTCTGTTAATAGGACTGATAGCAGCTATTTCCGACATATTCGGTATTGCAATTTCTGGAATCTCATTGTTACTATTAGTAGTAATTGCCGTACAGATATACAACGATATAGAAAGGAACGGAGCAATTCCATACGTACCTTTGGTAGGTAAATATCTCTCAAAGAGATGATAGAACTTTACGTACTATCCTTTTCTATCCTTATAACTATCGTCAATGAACTATTAAATAGAAAACTGAAGATAAGAGAGACCCAAAAGGTTATTCAGGAAAAAATAAGGAAAATAGAAAAGATAGATAGAAAAGAGTTACTTGAACTTTATAGGATACAAATGAGGAAGACCCAAATAAGTATGCTGATAACTTTGTCTCTTTTATTAATATATTTTTTATCCCTACAACCATTTGAAATAACTAAAATAGAGGATAACTCTACAAAGATATACATAAGGAATCCTTTACTTAGATCCTCAAAATTCTACATACAATCTGAAAACTTTAACGGAATAATAACCCCAAAGGAAGGTATAATAACCTTAAATATAACGGAAAAACCAAAAATAGATGTAGTTGTACTAACTTTTCCATTTAATATACCAATAATAAACAGGAACTGGATTGGAATTATAGGTTCCTTTATAATCTTTTCAGTAGCCATAAACCTGCTTGTATCGATGATAAAAGCTTTAATAAGGTTTCCTAAATTAGAAATTAAGAATGGGTAAAAGGATGATTAAAAGGAAAACTCCTTCAGGAAAGTTAACGGTCATCGTTAAAAAGAAAAAGGGAAAGCCTATGAAGTGCGCTATTTGTAAGAGAACATTGAACGGTATTGTAAGGGCTCATCCAAGGGATCTATCAAGGATAAATAAGTCCCAGAAGAGGGTTTCAAGGATATATGGTGGTTACTTGTGTCATAGATGCCTAGAGAGGTTACTAAAAAGGGAAGCTAGAAAGTCTCTTATGCTTAAAAACATTAGCTATTAAAAGAAAAAATGGTAATAGAAATCGGAAGATTATGTGTAAAGTTAAGGGGTAGGGAAGCTGGAAGAAGATGTGTAGTAGTAGACATACTAGATGAGAACTTCGTGATAATCGATGGAGATATAAAAAGGAGGAGAGCAAATATAAAGCATTTAGAGCCTTTACCAGTTATATTAAATATAAAGCAAGGGGCAAGCACTGAGGAAGTTATAAAAGCTATGTTAGAGAATAAGATACCTGTATCTTATTGGAAACTAAAAAGGGATAACCTATTAAACCAGGAAATAATAGAGTTATATAAATCAAGCTTTGGAGAGGACTGGGAAAGAATAGCAAAAGAGCTAGGATCCCCAGGAAAAAGGGCAAAAGTAGAGATAAAGGTATAACATATTCTATAAAAACTGGACCCGCCGGGATTCGAACCCGGGATCTCCGGCTAGCGAGGCCGGCGTCCTGCCACTAGACTACGGGCCCATAGTTAAGAAAATAAATGCAAAACATTAATTTTTTATAGTTGTTAATGGATATCGTTAAGAAAATAAATAGATAAAAGCATTAATTCTTTTATGAGGGGGTTTAGTACAATAATAGCCAGTGCAATACTGTTCATTGCAGCAGCAGTTGCAGCATATATATTTGTATCTGGAGCTATGGGTAGCTTATCAAACCTTCAGGGTGCTATGATAGAAAGAGAAAAACTGATTTCTTCAAGGTTACAGTCTGTAATCGATATAGATGCTTGTTCTTATAACAACGCAACAAATATAGCATCGTTTTATGTTACTAATAGAGGTACTTATCCCCTAAACGCTTCTATGACAAAGATATTCATAAACGGTATTCTATTCAATTCTACAATAGACTTTATTCAGAAGATATATAATGATCCTGCATGGAACAGGTATGAAACTATTAGGGTTTCCGTTACTCTACCATCTGGCGTTTATCAGGTAAGGGTTGTCTCATCAGTTGGTTCGTACGATGAAAAAATAGCATATATAACCAATACTTCCTGTAGCGTTTCATGAGAGGCGATCTATCACAGATATTCGGTGCTATAACGGGCTTTATATTAATAATTGTCGTTATTTTAATATTCTCCTACATAACTTCATATAACGTCCAGAACTTCGATAAAATTTTAGAAAAAAACTATGAATTTTATGAAAAGAGGAGTTTGGAATTAGTGGATTTTTTAAATAATTCCACAAACATATCAAACCCTCTGATAATTATAAAAAATATTGGAAAGGTTTCCTTGGATCCATCATGCTTCAGTTTATATATTGAGGGTAATAAAATCAACTTTACATATCAGATTAATGAAGTATACCATGATAACCTGCTAAACCCATCCGAAAATGCTGCCTTATACTTTAGTTATCCGAATACAGGATGGAAAAAAGTTGTTTTAATAAGTTGTAATGGAAAAAGGTTTGAAACTTTAATATATTTCTATTCATAATGAGAGGCTTTGAGGAAGTAATGTATGCAGCACTAGCTTTGATGGTTTCTGTAATAGTTACCTATATTTTTATCTCAAATACAAACTTTCCAACTTATTCCGTATCAAAACCTATTGAATCTATGAAAACATCCCTCGAACTAGTTGATTATGGAATAGTTTACCCAAACACATTAGTAATATATTTAAGACCCACTTCACCAGTAAACATCTCAAACGTTATAATCTATATAAACAGACAAAAGGCAATAATAAAAAAGATTGGGAATACACCTGGAGATATTGTAGATCCTAACAAAGGGGATTTAATGATGGTCTCGTTGGATAACTTTCAAGGCAATAGCGTAGATATATTTGTTTCGGGATATAACCTTCAGTCTAGAAGCTTTAGCATAAACCTGGAAGGAAAGAAACCCATTACTCCTACAAATATAGCTACATACTTCTATAGAATTCCAATAACAATAAAAGAGAATTCTGGAAATAATTTAACGGATTATCAGGTTAATGTAATAGTAAACACCCAGAACTTGATTTTACAAGGAAAAATGAGATATGATTGTGGAGATATTAGGTTTACATACGTTTATCCAAACGGAACAGAGGTTAAAATAACTTACTGGATAGAATCGGGATGTAATACTCAAAATACAAAGATTTGGGTAAAGGTTCCATCTATTTCAGCAAATGGAAATGCTACTATTTATATTTATTATGGGAATCCTTTTGCAACAAGTGGGAGTAATCCAAATAGCGTATTTATATACTTTGACACTTTTGATGATCTTTCAAAATGGTCAACTTATAGGGGAAGCTCATGTACCTCAATAAATATATACAACTTTAATGGTAACAATGTTGTGGGTCTTAGTGTCTCTGGGGGAACTTCAGATTCCAGAACGTGGTGTATAATATATAATCTAACTGTTTCCCTTCCCAGTTCCTTTAAAATTGACGTAGACGTTTATACAGATAATATTGTTGATACTTTACCTTACTTCAACAGCATAACTGGTCCTTTCTATGTCTTTAGATTTGATGCAAGAGGTAGCTATTATGATCTCATTGGATATTATCCTGCGGGAGCTACCTCTACACAAGTAATTGCATCTACATCAATAGTTTCTTCAAAAAACACATGGTATCATATGCAAATTATAAGGTTCCCAAATGGTACATGGTATCTATACAAGGGAGGTGATTTATACTCCCTAGGAACTCTCGAAGCAAGCGTTACACATACAACAACAACTTCTGGTTATTTGGGTCTTACCGGAGACGGAGCTACTGGAACAACCTACTTCGATAATTTGATTGTCAGAAAGTATACCTCCCCAGAACCTTCTGTTAGTTTAGGAAATGAAGAAACAACTTTCTATTATCCATCCTAATCAGTATGGGTAGAATTCTTCATTGATCTGTACTCGGCAAATTCATCATCAGTGTTTTGGTCCATCATCACATATCAGATTTTTCGTCCATCTTCATTCATACATCCTTCTAATATATTCTCTTAAGGTTCTATAAATATTGAATAGGGGACCAATAGTTTTTATAGCATTCTTACATATCCTCAAATACTCTTTATAATTATATCTATACAAATAAAATATTTGATCCAACTTTTCATAAAATTCTTTTATATCCTTTTCCTCATCATAGGGCTCATTCGGATCCATTCTATTACTTCCAAACAACCAACCATTATATTCATCAATTATTCCCTCTATAACGCTTCCATCCCTAGAAGCTAGTACGGGAACTCCGTTCATAGAAGCCCTCATCCAAGAGGTACCGGAAGCCTCAAACGGTGGTCTTGGAATATGCAAGAATAGATCACTTCCAGAAATTATATATTTCTCTATTTCAACACCCCTCTTTAATATCAAAGCTATTGGAACATCTACCGTAGACATCACATCCATAATCCATTTTAAAGTATTTCTAACATATTCATCCGCTGGATGGAATGCTCCGGATAATAGGAACTGTATTTTATATTTCTTATTGAGCTCTTCTAATTTCTCTAATCTCCATAATGGCATATGGAACCTTTTATATTCTACTAACCTCCTTCTAATAGAGAAGGTAATTCTATCCGAAGTAAAAGATCTATTTAAATAAGCTTCAGAATTTACGTAGTCCATCAACTCCTCTTTTAGTATTCTCTTTATCCTATAGAATTCTGGATCTGGAATATAATCAGCATAGGCCAACATAGAAGGCTCTTTTTTCCATCCCTTTAAATAAATATCGAATAGATTTGCTAATTTTCTATTAATCCATCTATAATGAAGGACTCCATTTGTTATATAGTCAATCTTATATCCAAATACCTTTTCCGTAACTTTGCTATGTTTCCATGAAACTGCATTCTTCTTACCAGATAGCTCTAACAATATTTTCGTTAAATTCAACTCATTTTGGGATATCTTTTTAATTTCATCTGGTATATCATAGTATTTTTCTACCAAATCGTATGAAAAGGTATCATGACCTGCCAATATTGAATGGGTTGTAAAAACTACCTTATCCCTTACTTCCTCCATGTTATTATACCTCTTCAACAGCTCTATCGCAAGGAAACCTCCATGCGATTCGTTAAGATGAAACTTATCTATTTCTATTCCTAATTTGTCAAATATCCTTAGAGCACCTAATCCCAATAGAATATCCTTTACTAACTTTTCTTCCTGATTGTTTTCAAAGTATAGTTTATCCGTAAGCTTCCTCACCCAAGTAGGATTATCCGGACAGCTTGTATCGATTAAGAATAGCTTTACATTTGGCAAGGAATATCTCCAAACCTCAAAGTAAATCTTTAGATTCTTCAGGTCTATAGAAATTTTTTCATCTTCCTTATTAAAATACTCTATGGGATCGTATTCTTCATCCTCCAAAACTATATTATTGTTCTCTATCTTGAATCTTGCATATCCCTTCCTGCTTATCAAACATACACCATAAAATGGGACCTCGAGATCGTTTGCAGCATAAAGCATATCCCCAGCAAGTATCCCTAAACCACCGGCATACGTTGGCAGTTTCCCTATAGAAAACTCCATAGAAACATATACAATTTTCTTCATGATATCTAATTCGATCCTCTATTTTAAAATATAAAGTTTTGTAACTAATTCCTAACAATATCCTCCAAAAAGTATATATTTAACTCCTTTTTTAGGAATTCCTTAATATCGGATACTTTTATCCTTATTTGTTCCTTCGTATCCCTATATCTTATAGTCACTGTATTGTCTTCAAAGGTTCTTTCATCTATAGTAATGCAAAATGGTGTTCCAATACTATCCTGCCTTCTATATCTTTTTCCAATACTTCCAGAATCATCATAATAAACTATAAAGCTTAACCTCAATTCCTCAAATATTTCTCTTGCTTTTTCAACATGTTTATCTTTACTTTCCAATAGGGGGAATACTGCTACCTCTATCGGAGCTAGATATGGAGGTAACTTCAAGATTCCAGATCTCTCATCGTATAGAACCCATAAAATTGAAAATATATTCCTATCAACTCCAAAAGACAGCTCTAGCTCTATAGGTAGAACCTTCCTATTATTTATATTTACTATAAAGTTCGTATTTTTTGAATAGATTAAATGCTTCCATAGATCATATCCAACTATTACTTCTTCCTTATCTCCAAAAATTTCTAGAATTTTCTCCCTCAATTCTCTATCCCCTATCCTTTCCAAATCTTCTCTCCTCAATTTGATAGCCCTGAAGTGAATACCACCAACCTCAATCCATCCTAAACTATCAAGGTAAACTTCTACATCAAAGTGATACATATTATAGAAAGCCTTCTCTTTCTCCGATAGCTCATAGAACCTAAACCTATCCTTAGGTATCCTCAATACATCTAAATAAAACTGCTGTATCTTATACATAAAATATAGATAGAATTTTGGAAGATATCCCTCTAAATCTCTCAACTTTACTTTAATAAAATCGTTTCCCCTTTCTCTATCTCTAACTAATAGAACGTTAATTTCTTTATCCTTAACTCTTTCATAGAGTTCATCGAACTCATTTGAGACAAAAAATATCTGGAGTTCTGCCTGCTTGAATTCTCTCATCCTAATTAAAGCGTTCCTTGGAGAGATCTCGTTCCTGTAAGCCTTACCTATAATTGCTAGTCCAAGGGGGAGTTTATACCTATTTATTATTATTTCTATAGGGAAATTAACGTAAGCTCCCTGTGCAGTCTCGGGTCTTAGGAAATACCTATTTTCCTTAAACCTCTTATAGCTCTCCAGAAGCTCCTCTTTATCTATTTTTCCAGATTTTAAATAGTCCTCTAATAAGAGGAAGAGATCCTGCTCCGGACCTATCATAGCTGGAACCATCAAGTTGAATAATCTTACCTCAGAAAGTTCGGATTTACATATAGGACATAACATCTTCTTCTCCCTTATTATTTCATTTATTTCCTTTATACTTAAGCCTTCCACTTTTATTTTCAATGTTTCTTCAATTAATTTATCGGCCCTAAACCTATGTCCATTCTTACATTCAGTAATAGGATCGTTAAATAGTTCCAAATGACCGGAGGCTTTGAAAACAATATCTTTCATAACCTCAGACGGTTCTATCTCCCAGAAGTTTGGATATAACTTTAAGAAAAAGTTCCTCCAAAGGTTTTCAAACTTCAATTCCAGAATCTTTCCTAAGCTTCCATAATCATAAAATCCTGTCTTTCCTCCATAGATTTCTTCTGAATTATAAAAGAAACCCTTTTCTTCGCAAAACTTGATAAAAGATTCTATATCCATATAAGAAATAAAAAAGGTTTTCTTAAAAATTTAATCATGGAAATAGAAGTGATCGGATTAGGAGGATACTCAAACGTTATCCCAAATATGACAGCTATTAGAATAGATGAGGATGTATTGATAATAGATGCCGGAATTGATGTTGATAAAATATCCCAATTTAATGAAAGAGAGGCAATAGGAGAGATATCAATAGATAAACTATATGAAATAGAGGCAATTCCAGATGATAGGGTATTAGATAAATATAAAGATAAAATAAGAGCAATTATAGTAAGCCATGGACATTTGGATCATTCCGGTTCTATCCCAATAATAGCTAAAAAGTATAATGTACCGATATATTTAACTCCTTTTACTTATGGGATCGTAAAAGATTTGTTTGAAGATTATGAGATAGGTTTATCTAAGAACTTGAAGATGATACCACCTAACTATTCTATAAATATAGGTAAAAATTTGGAGATAGAATTCGTTCACTCCACTCATTCCATACCTCATACCGTAATGGTTAACATAAAAACTGAAAGGGGAAACATACTATTTTCATCCGATTTCAAATTTGATAATTTCCCTATAATTGGAAAGAGACCAAACTATAATAAAATAAGGGAGATAGGAAAAGAGGGAGTATTATTACTTATAACGGAGACAGTTAGAGCAGATGAAGAATCGAAAACCCCATCAGAAATTGTAGCTAAATATATGTTATATGATGTACTTTTTTCTTTAGATACGGAGGGTATTATCGTAACTACCTTCGCCTCCCATATAAGCAGACTAAAAAGCATAATAGAAATAGCCTATGAGCTAGGGAGGCAACCTATAATGGTTGGGAGGAGCTTACAGAGGTATACATCAATATCCGAAAACTTGGGAATCTACAAGTTCTCCGAAGCATGTAAGATCTATGGAGATTCTAGAGAATTTCCAAAAGTATTAAAGGAAGTATCGAAAAATAAGGAAGATTACCTTCTGATAGTTACTGGACATCAGGGAGAACCAGGTTCTGTACTAAATAGAATGGCAAAGGATCAATTACCTTTCGACTTTGAAAATACAACAGTAATCTTTTCAAATAACGTTATCCCAACACCAATAAATGAGGCTAATAGAAAAATACTAGAAGAGAGACTGAAAAGAAAGAAGGCACATATAATAAAAGACGTACATGTATCCGGTCATGCAAAGACAGAAGATCACAGGATATTACTTAAGCTAGTTAATCCTGAATACATAATCCCCTCACATGGCAACGCACTAAAAAAAGCAGCATATTACAACAACGTTGCAGAGGAATTTGGATATACGCTCGGAGAAGACGTATTTATGTTGGAGGATGGACAGAGCAAAAAAATAATAGTATAAAAACAATTTATTTTTATGAGAGGAATCAACGTTTATATAGAATACATATTGCTTACGATCATAACACTCTCTATGCTTTCCTACCTATACTTTTACTACCAAAATAATAAAGAACTATTCTTAAAGTTATTTGAAAATAAAGAAGAAGAGCTCAGCTTTGAAAAATTGAACAGTATGATAAATTATGCAATCGGATTCTACAGTTCATCTTTCGATTTTAACATAAAGTCTAATGGGGTATGCAGGAATAACTTCATAGTTTTCTATAGAAACTCTATTTGCTATCCGGACACGTTAAATATCAGCTATTCTGGAGACATAATATATGTAAACGGCTCCTACTATCTTTACTCCAATTCAACTAGCTTATATTATTCGATGGACCCAAAGAATCCTATCTCCCTTGAAGGATGTTACGAGGGGAGGTTCAGCTATATAGTCCTCTCATCTCTTTGCTATGGAATGTGTATAGGAAAATGCTACATTAAAGTTCTGAAAGAAGGAAAAAATATAACAATTTATTTATCATAAAATGCAACTAACAATAGAAAACCTCCTCTATATTCTGTTATCGATCTTAATTATATCTTCCCTCTATATCTTCTACCAAAATGTTATATCTTCTCAACTAAATCAGTTGATTATCATAATAAAAGATATAGAAAACTTTTACTACATCCTACTTTCATATAACTATTAAAAAATCCGAGAACATATTTCATATATCTTATGGGAAAAATAGAGATCTCATCTCTACTGTCCATATTTGATGAATATGTAAGATCCGAAAGGAAAATACCTGAATTTCCTAATGTTAAAAAGAGGGAAAAAGTAAAGGTATCCTATCCTCTGATACCTCATTTTGCATATGCACATATCTACTATGATCCTCTATCGGACGACCTATTGTATGAAGTATTAGAACCCGAGCTTTCTTATAAGGAAATAGAGCTTTTACCTAAAATAAAATCCTATATATTAGACTTCCTATATTCGAATCCAGACGAATTCATAGAAAGATCAAAGGAATACATAATTCTAAAAATCTTGGTAGAATATATAAACAAAAACAAAATAAAAATAGATAGTAAGGATGATATATTGAAGATCTATTATTATTTATGGAGGGATCTAATTGGATTGGAAAGGATAGAACCATTATTTTATGATCCATTTATTGAAGATATATCATGCGATGGATATAATACTTATGTATTCGTCAATCACAGCAAATTTGGTATATTAAGGACGAACATAGTATTCTCTGAAAAAGAATTAGATGATCTAATCCTAAAAATAGCCCAAAAAACTGGAAGAAACATTTCATATTCAGAACCTCTATTGGACGCTACCTTACCGGATGGATCAAGAGTTAACGCAACCTATTCAAGGGAAATTACTACTAGAGGTCCAACTTTTACAATAAGGAAGTTTAAGAGAGATCTGTTAACAATAACGGATTTAATATATAATAATACATTGTCTATAGAAATCGCATCCTACCTTTGGTGGGCAGTAGAAAATAGGGCAAACATATTAATAGCCGGAGGAACATCATCTGGAAAAACAACCTTATTGAACAATCTATCCCTATTTATACCACCAAACGCAAAGATAGTTTCTATAGAAGATACTAGAGAACTCCAACTCTATCAAGAGAACTGGATACCTACTCTATCCAGAAAGGGTTTTATGATAGGAGGAAACCTCTATGGGGAGGTTACGCTGTATGATTTATTAAAAGAAGCTATGAGACAGAGTCCAGATTACTTAATCGTTGGAGAAATAAGAGGTAAAGAGGCCTACGTTATGTTTCAGGCTATGGCATCAGGACATGCAACTTTATCAGCAATTCACTCCGATAACCTTGTATCTCTGATAAAGAGGTTAGAGGCAGATCCTATAAGGATACCGAGGGAATACCTACATCTAATAGACGTTGTAGTTTTTATAACAAAGGCTCCAACGATCTCTTCTTCTGCAAGGAGGATAAGGGAGATAATAGAAATAGGGAAACCGGAAAAGGAAAGTGAGCTGAATACCTATGAAGTATGTAAATGGAATCCTTTCCTAGACGATTTCCATACAAACATAGAGGGAAGCATTCTAATAGAGAAGATGAAGGGTAAAATTAGTATTAATGAAAAGGATTTTATTAAAAATATAAAAGAGAAGGAAAGAGTCTTGAAATATATTGTTAAGAAAAGATATAGGGATTTCAAAAAGCTTTCCGAAATATTAAAG
>MWMI01000005.1 GCA_003568775.1 Candidatus Nanoclepta minutus
ATATAAATGTAGTTTGCTCCCTTGTTTAACAAAAAATCCTTATCCGATCTTTATGGAAGTAGACACAGAATCTGAAAAACTAAATTTTGGAATATGTCCTTTAGATAAAGATAAATGCAATATAAATTCATTTAAAATAATTATAAACGACTCCTATATCGCAAATGCTTCTCTATATTTTTGCTTTGATGATCTATCAATCCTAACAGCTACATTACAATATAATTGTAATAATAATTCATCATTTAAGTTTGATTTTTCAGCAAAAATTCTAAATATTTCAATAAAAAATGATACAGTTTGTATAAACAAAACATGTAATTACATTGAATGCAAAAAATTCCTAGATGATTATTATTTCGACTCTGCTAAATCTCTATATTTCTTAGAGGAGAACGGATTTTATAAAGTTATAAAAATATCATAAGACTATGAAGAAGAGTCAATTATTCACTATATTAATTGCAATAATTTTTACTATTGGTTTACTATCTATTTTGTTCCTATTAACCATCATAGGAAATACATCTATTGAGAAGTATTTATCACAACAACCAAAAAGGGATGTATCAGAATTCCTAAGCATACTATTGGAGACCCACCATCTAGACGATGTTAATCTAAGCTTAAAGGACGCCCTAATTTATTTAACAACAGGAGATACAAAGATTAAAGATCAGACAAAGAAATCTATAGAGGATCTTTTTAATAGTTTACTAGGAAATAATTGGAAAATTACTGTAGAAAAGGGAATTATATTAAATGCTTGGTTAATAAAGGCTAACTTTACAGTATTAGATAAAGATAAATATTGGAACTATGATTCAGCTACCTATTCAGATCTAGTAGATAGATTTAAAAGAAGATGGTATGAAGAAAATTTCGATGATTTAAACTGGGTTAATGCAACACTACCCTTTTATCAGGGATTTCAAATAGAAAGGATATTGAAGATAAGTGGAGGCTATATAAAGGATTTATCGGTAGGTTATCCGGATATTTTCAAATATAAAGGGGTATACTTTTTAAAAAGAGTTATATCACCTGCAAATTTGTATGAACAACTCGAAGCTTGTGTATACAGAGGTAGTCCACGACCCACTATAATAGTTAGTAGTGATCCAAAGACTCTACCAAAAGATATAGACTTAGGAAAATTTGCATATTATAATATAACTCAAAAGCGATGTAAAGAGGGAGTAAACTGTAGAGAATTAGATGCTACAGTATTTAAGAAAGGAATTTTATATAATACTATAACAAATATTAGTGAAATACTAAGAAATCTAGGAATGCCTAATGAAATAGCAGCAGTATATATGAGGGGGTACTTCAGCGTACCAGACGATTGCGAAGATGTTTACTTAGAAGCTTATTGGAACGAGGTATTTAAATTATACTTAAATGGAAAGTTTTTATTTGCTACATGCTATAGTGGTCTGAATAAGCCCGTGTACCAATTACCTAAGGAATTCTGTGAAAAAAATTCGAATTTTCCCTGCATTAATGGTATACCAACATGGGGAATACTGAAGTTAAACATTACTAACTACGTTAAAAAGGGAGATAACGTACTAGCCCTTATGTTTGTAGTTCCACATGACAAAGGAAAAACACCTGATTGTTTCTCAGATATAGAGAACTACATCGATATCAACCTGAATACTTTTGCTGCTGTAAGAATATTCTGTTTAAATAAAAATAGAGATATTATAGAACTTAATCAACAATCATTGATACCACTAAAAAGAGTTTTTGAACTAGGATATAGTATTCCCTCTAATAAAGATGTATATATAGCACAAAGCTTATATCAAGAAAAGTATACAGACGACCCTCAAGAAAATATAGAATATTATATAATAAAAATTTATTATTGGTAATAATATTATAAAAATAATAATGAAGAATCAGACTACTTCCTTGATTATAATTCTTGTTGTAATTAGTTTGATAGTATTTTCAATAGCAATATTAGGAAAAACTAAAGTGCTAGATATTAGCAAAAACATTGAAAACCTAAATACGATAAAATTCTTTGATCAATTTTCTGAAGCATTATTGAAAAGTATAACATACAAAATAGTTGAAAAATCTGCTTTTGAAGTTTCAGAAGAAGGGCTGGACAAATATTTATGGTACAACTATCCAGATTGTGGTTATAGACCACCCAAACTTGATGAAGTAAACAATTACTTACAAGATAGAATAAAATCAAAATTGGTTCAAACTGAGGAATTTGTAAAACTAGCAAATATGTTAAAATTATTTTATCCATTGGAGATACATTATCAATTTGATAATATAATAATAGAATTTCCATTTGATGAAAATGATTTAAACAATGGAGTTCTTGATGAAGGTTTTCCAATAATAATTAAAAACATATCTATATATATAAAAACTCCATTCGGAGAAGCCAAAAAAATATACGATTTCTCTATGTATATAAAGAGAATAAGGTTTTATTATCTTTACAGAAAAATAAGGAATTGGTTAAATAAGGATGAGTATATAAAGCTAATAAAAAGTGTTGAAAGAGAAAAGGGTTATATATATAATTGTAATTATGGTTACATTGTTTTTATTACACCAAATTACTTATGTTCTGCTAAAGAAAAAATAATATGCAATGGAGAGAAAGTTAAGGTAATAATAAAAGAAATCATTAATAAGAATGAAGCTTGCGTAGATCAATCTCTAGTTGAGGAGATAAATAAAAAAAATCAACAAATAGAACAGACTTGTAATCATGAATATGAAGAAGAAATATGTGAACCTGATAAAAGCACATGTAGAATAACATATGCTACTTCAGCTATATCGAAAGATAATAGAATAAGTTTATCTACCTATAGATTTGCCGTAGGAGGTAGTGGTGGGAGTAGTAGCGGTGGAGGGGGAGGCGGAGGAGGCACATCTCCAGGATCACCATGCATAGATGTTGCAGTATTATCATGTGTAAACATAACAAGAGAGGTTCAACGTATGGGTGAACAATGTATTGCAGAATATCCAGCTGGTCCAGGACTATCTGGACCACCATGTCCAGACGGCATAAAATGCTCGTCAGAAGAACAAGTTAAAAATATACTTACATATATAGCATATGAATTGAAAAAAGAACTTAATAATTTATTTGATAATTATGTAGAGTGTGATGTAAATTTGCGTATAGATGACATAGAATGCTATCAGACTACAACTAACAAAAATATGGGAGTATGTTCATGTGGAATAGCTGGAAAAGCCGATATGAGAATAATAGCAACATATTTTATTAAATGCACAGACTATAAATACTATAGCTTTATAAAAGATAGTTTAAAGAATTTAGAATTAGATTTTCAATTGGGAGTAAAAGGTATAACAAATTGTCAATCGGGAGATCTTCCATCGTTATCAAACATAGAATGCTGTGATGTTTATAACACCAGTAATGGATTAGAGTGCTGTAGTGGCATTGATGGGAATGGTAATTGTATAGAGTGTAAGGGAAGTGAGACTATAGAAAATATAAATAACAATATATCTGTTATTTGTCTATCTTAAATTTTTTATTGATAAATAAGATAAAGATGAGAGACATAGCAAAGGCCATAATAATATTAATACTTGCTCTGTTCGGAATATATTTTCTAGAATCTTTACAAAAGGAAATAACTACAAATAGATGTATAAATATCCCTGCGATATCAGAAAATCGAGGAGTTTTAACAAAGTTTTGCATAAAAGCTATAGATGGTTCCGGAAGAGTTTTTGTAGAAATACCTAGTAACTTTCAAGATAAATACTTGTTATCTTTTTTATTTGCAAGAAATGCTGTATGTAAGATCTATGAGAAATGTAATGAATACGACTATCTCTTTTATCCAGAAAAATACTTTATAGCAGAAGGTTTTTCTGGTACGGCAGGTTTCGGGGTCTTGATAATGAGTGTATTTAATAGCCTTATGAACAACTATGCAACCACGGGATTTTTATTGCCTAATGGAATAATATTTCCAGTTAGCGGAATACTTGAAAAATTAAATGCATCTACTTTAAATGGAGAAAAACTAGTTGCCCCTTCTAACCTATCCGATAAGATCGTTCAAGCATATACTATATTAGATTTAGAAGAAATCTTCTTTAACAAAGAATATAACCTCTCTTATGAGATTCCAAAAGCTTATTTTGAGGTAATGAAAGAAGTTTCTGAAGATATATGCAAGGATATAGAAAATTCAACTATTAAGGAATTAATAGAAAACAGAAGGTTTTATTCTGCAGCTAGTTTGTGTTATGTCGAAAAGAGTAACAATAATAAGTATTTACCAAATATAACTGAAGAAGAACTAGATGAACAGATAGCTGATTTGGAAAAAAACCTTTCCTCAATTAAATGTGATACCTATGTATGTGAAGAGCTAAAATATCAGGTTTCATCGAGGATAAACTTAAGCAAGGATATGGAAGATCTAAATAAGAAGTATTGGAGGTTTTATACAGCTGAAGGATGGTATAGAATATTAATTTCTTTAAAAGATTTGAATAGGTTTAATACATGCAAAAAGATAGATGAAGATTTAAACCTAATTTTATATTTATCTGAAAGTAATATTAATTTAACAGAAAACTGCTTTGAAAGAAGAGAAATACTAGCAAACTTTTATATAAACTTGTTAGCAAACTTAGATTTTGATTTAGATAAGTTTTTAGAAAGTTCAAGAAAATATTTGCTATTCTTATACAGAAACAATGGTTTTTCTCCTACTTCATACAGCTACTTTACATACGGAGAGGATCTAATAAGGATGGGAAAGGTGACTGATGGCATTTTATATATCCTTTATGGAATAAACTATGCAGTATAAGGAAATTAGGGTAGGAGAAAAGGTAAAGAGGGCAATTAATGCTGGAAGACAGGTTTTTTCTGTAAACTGGATAAAGAGAGTTGAATCAAATGTAGGAGACCTTGCAATGTTAAAATATGGAGATTCTTTCCTCGCTTGGGCTACCTTAAATCCTTTAGATCCCTACCATTATGTGAGGTTATTATCTACAGATGAGAAATACGAACCTCTGGAAGATTTAAAGGATAAGATAAGGAGGGCTAAAGATTATAGGAGTAAAATAGGATATAAAAATCATTATAGATTAGTTTATTCAGAATCGGATTTCCTTTCTGGTTTAATAATAGACAAGTATAACGATATATATGTTATTCAGAATGCAAACCCATTTTTCGATAAGAACATTGAAATCTTAAGGGATGCCTTAATAGAACTAGAGGGGAAGAATATATCCATAATAGAGAAGAGCGTTGGGAAGTCTAGGGAAACATCTAGGCTAGAGCCAAGAGAGAGGATTTTATATGGTGAACTTTATGAGACCACAATTAAAGAATGTAATAAAAAGTTCGTTGTTAATGTATTATTGGGACAAAAAACTGGATGGTTTTTAGATCAGAGAGAAAATAGGAAGATTATCTCTAAGATAAGATCAGAAAAAGCTATAGACGTTTTTTGTTATACGGGATCCTTTGGGATCTGCTCTAATTCTGATCAGATATTCTTTGTAGAAAAGAATAAGTATGCAGTTAATATCTTAAAGAAGAATATATCTATCAACAGAATAAATAACTACAAAATATTTAATGATAATGCATTTAAGATCCTTAAGATGCTAGCTAACAGAAAAGAGAAGTTTGATTTAGTTATACTAGATCCACCGGATCTATTAAGTGAAAAAAATGGGTTAAAGAACATCATTTTAATAAATTCAATGGCTATAGATTTAATAGATGAAGGCTTTTTGGCTACTTTTTCCTGTTCCCAGGATCTAAAGGAAGAAAGGTTTCTTTCTATACTAAGGACAATTATTAGAAGAAAGAGAAAGAAGTTCTCTATAATAGGTAAATTTCAGCAGGCATTTGATCATAAGGTAATACATCCGCATAGAGAGCTAAACTACCTGAAAGGTTTTCTATTAGAGATACATAATTAGGATGGAACCTCCATTTTTATTGGGGACAACCTAACGATTTTCCTAATCTCTATCCTATCTATAGGGAATATCTTGTTTAATATAGGTCTAACTTCTTCCTGTATTTCATAGTTCATGGCCTTTTCTATTACCTCATAGAAATCTAAGGTAGATACCTTGCTTTCTAAGAATTCCCTATAGGCCTTTCTAATTGCTGTCTTCTGTTCCCTATTTGCCTTAAACCTTGTAATGACTAAGGGTTTTATTCTAATTTCAACATCATCCTTTGTCTTTAAAATAAAGGAATCATCTATCTTAGAGGTCTCTTTCCTGCTTATTCTCCTTATGTAAGAATCATAAAGTGATAGTTCAACTAGTTCTGAATATAGCTTACCCCCAGATAGTCTGTTAATCTTAAATTTGGCTTTATAGTTCTGATACTTAAAGTTTCCAGTTATGAATGCTAAGTTTAATTCTATTTTTCTTCCAAATACTTTTTCCTCCTCATCTCTATTTACAATTGTTTCCCCAAGAAGAATACTATTGAATATTTTGTCTGGTGCATATACCTCTATCCATACCTTTCTCGACCAATCAGCATACCTTTTATTATACGCCATTTATACCAATTTTGTGAAATAATTTTTAAAACATACTTTTACCTACTTATAATTTATGGAAAATTTTACAGATTTTTTTAAGAAGGTTGAAGAAAAATGGCAGAGGATATGGGAAGAGAAAGGGGTATATCAACCTGAGGTTGATGAAAGTAAGCCTAAGTTTTTTATGACGGTTCCATATCCCTATGTATCTGGATTGCTTCATTTAGGTAGTGCTTATACCTATACAAGGGGAGATTTCATTGCTAGATATAAAAGATTAAGAGGTTACAACGTTTTATGGCCACAGGGATGGCATTTAACAGGATCGCCTATAGTATCTAGGTCTTATAGATTGAAGATGGGAGATAAAAAGATTATAGAAGATTTAATATCTGATGGAATCCCAGAATCAGATTTTAAAAAATTAGAGAATCCTGAAGGTTGGGCAATTTACTTTATGAACCTTAATAGAGAAGCTTTTAAGAAGTTTGGATACTCAATTGATTGGAGAAGAGAGCTATATACAACCTATTTAAATCCTTGGTATGATAAATTTGTAAAATGGCAATATAGAAAGCTAAAGGAAAAGAATCTAATCACTAAGGGTTCTCATCCAGTTATATTAGACTCTAAATTGAAGATAGTAATAGGTGATCATGATAGACCAGACGAATATGCTGGTATTTCATATCAGGAAGGTATAATTATTAAGTTTCCCTTAGAGAATAAGTTGGGAGACATAGAGGGAATATTCCTACCTTGTTTTACACTTAGGTCAGAGACTATCTATGGAGTTACGAATATATGGATAAACCCATCGGGTAAGTATGTTTTAGCAAAGGTTAACTCAGAATACTGGATATTGCCAAATACAATTATATTGGAGGAATTAAGGGCACAGAAGTTTAACGTTGAGATAATAAGGGAAGTTTCTGCAGAAGAACTAATAGGTAAAAATGCCATTAACCCTATAACAAAAGATAAGATACCTATATTACCTGCAAAGTTCGTCGATATAGAGATTGGTACGGGAATCGTGATGTCCGTACCTTCAGATGCGCCTTACGATTATATTGCGCTTCTAGATCTTACGAAGGATCAGGAATATTCTAAGATTGCCGAAGATTGCTTAAGAAAGATGAAACCTTTGTTTAGGTTAGAAGGATATTCGGAATTTCCCGCAAGAGATATTGTAGAAAAATTAGAAATTAAGTCACAGGAAGATAGAGATAAATTAGAGAAAGCTACAAAGGAAATATATAATAAAGAGTTTTATAATGGCATTGCTAGAGAAATTTATGGAAAATATGCTGGTAAAAAAGTATTTGAGTTCAAGGAAGAATTTGAAAAGGAAATAATAGAGGAGAAAATTGCTGTTAGATATTATACTCTCCCAATAAGGTTTGTATCCAGATACAATAACAAGGTTATAGTAGGAATCGTTGAAGATCAATGGTTCCTGAAGTATTCAGATATAGAATGGAAGAAGCTAGCACATGAGTGTGTAGATGGAATGTTTATATATCCAGAAAACCTGAAGAAAGTTTTCCATGAATACATAGAGTGGTATAAAGATTGGGCATGTACGCATCAGAAAGAGCTGGGATCTACATTACCGTGGGATGAAAAATGGACTTTAGAATCTCTTTCCGATTCTACATTGTATACGGCTTTCTATACTATTTATAATTTAATTAAGAAGATAGATCCAGAAAAAATAGGGGATGATTTATTCGATTATGTATTTTTAGGAAAAGGAAATAAAGAAGAACTGATAAGAAAATATGGAGAAATTATAGAGGAAATGAGGAGAGAGTTCTTATATTGGTATCCAGTTGATATAAGGACTTCTGGAAAAGATCTAATTGGAAATCACTTTATATTCTATATATTCCATCATACAGCAATATTTCCAAAGGAGCTATGGCCTAAGGGGATAATAATCAATGGATGGGTATTAACTGATGGAAAAAAGATGAGTAAATCTCTCGGAAACTATGTATCTATGAAGGATGCTTATGAGAAGTATAGTGTAGATGCCTTAAGGTTCTTAATAGCATATTCTGGAAATTCTGGTTTAGATGATGCGAATTTAGAGCTATCGAAGGTAGAGAACGCAGAGAGATACCTTATGGAATGGTACAGTTTTTGTATTAATAATTATAATAAGGGAAGGGTATCAGAGAAGCTACCAGTGGATCTATGGTTCGAGAGAGTTTTATATGAGAAGATAAAGGTAATTGAGATGGAATATGAGAGATTGAATATGAGGAATGTGATAAACTCAATATATGATATTGATAATTCCTATAAATGGTATATAAAGAGGTGTGGGGAACCTCATAGAGATGTTATAAATAAATACATAATTGTAAAGTCAATAGTCCTATACCCTATAGTCCCTCATATTGTATCTGAGATACTCGAAAGGATAGGATTAGATCCATTGAATCCATCCTGGCCATACGTTGAAGAAGTTAAAGATTTCGAGAACTTAGATAAAAGGGAAGAATATATAAGGAAAATCAGGGATGATATATCAAAGATATTAGAGATAATAAGAATAGAAAAACCAAAGAAGATAAAAATAATAGTAGCCAGAAAAGAAAAATATAGAAATTTAAAAGAAAATTACTTCATTAGGAATCAGGAGGAAGAGTTAAATATACTGAAGGATGCTGCTACTACAATATCTAAAGAGTTTTACTGTGATGTGGATATAGATATAGAAGAAAAATCTTCTGAGGAGAAATCAAAGAAAGCTTTACCTGGGAAGCCAGCTATAATTGTAATATAATAGCCTTACATTAAGTTTATATATGTCAAAGGATATGTAATTTATTATGGCATTGGGATTTCTAAAGAGATCTAAGAAAAAGGAGGATGAAGAGATGGACTTTTTAGAAGAGTTAGAGAGTACAAAGAAAGACTTGCTAGAACCAGAACTTCCGGAAATGAAAGTTCTAGAGAAAAAGATTGAACCGCTTCAACTGCAGCCATTGCCAGCTCCTAGCATAGAGCAACCAGTTCAATTACCTAAAGCAGAAAATAAAGTTGAGGAAAAAGAATCTCCAGAAATATACGTAAAGTTAGATAATTATAAGAAGGTATTAGATCTCTTGGATAAGCTAAAGGTAAAATTAAAGGAAATTGAAAGCTTAGTTGGAGAATTGAGAAGTGTAAAAGAGAGTGAGGTATCGAAGCTAGAAGAGATAAAGGAGAGGTTAGAGAAGTCTAAAGAGGATATAGGGGAGGTATTAGAGAACTTGAAATAGGCTTAAAAAAATTAGATATAGAGAAAAAACATAGCGCCGGTAGTCTAGTGGGAGGATGCGGGCCTGCCTAGCCCGAGACCCGGGTTCGAATCCCGGCCGGCGCAGTTAAAAATCATGTAAAATGGAGACCCTATACATAAAAATTCCAAAAGCATCGGAAGTTAAGAGGAAACTACTAGAGGTAAAGAAGAATATATACCTAAACCTGCATGATACTATTGAAGATCTTACTACTAAAGATAAGTATGATGAAAAGTTGAGCAAAATATTGACGAAGATAGGAGAGGCTTCCGAAATATTGGATAATATTAAATCGGTTATTCCTTCTAGAGAAGAAATAGAAAAGCTTGAAGAGGGTACAGAGAAGAAGAGAGCAAGATCTAAGAAAGAGGAAAAGAAGGTTGAGGAAGAGAAAAAAGACTATATAAAAGAAGAATTAGGTAAAATTGAGGAAGAATTGAAGAGAATACAGGAAGAATTATTGAGGTTGGCTGGATATTAATTTTAAATCTCCAGTTTTTTCATCTCTTCTATATTCAACTATTTTTCCCCCAATATTGAGTTTTAAAGTATCCCTTGTATATTCTATTATACTTAGATCTTCTAGGAAGTATATATTTTTATTTTCAGATTCTATCTTTTCTCTTATCATCTCTATCTCCTTATCGTATCTCTGGCTAAAATGCATTAAGAGCAATAACTTACTGTTACTTCTATCAAAAAGGTTCTTTACTTCGATAAAATCCAGATGGTAATGTTCTTTAGCTAAGTGTGGATCATAAAAATAGTACGATTCTGAAATCAGAATATCTGAATCCTTTACAAAATCTATTAAATCTTCAAAAAACAGGGTATCGGTTATATAAGATACCTTTATACCTTTCTTTATATATCCTATATCTTTATATGATATTTTTTTACCATTAATTTCTACAGTTTTTCCTTCCTTAATCTTTTTTAATATTTTCTTATCACCAAAAACTCCCAATTCTTTTGCTATTTTTTCATCTATTTTTATATAATCTTTTTGCTTAAAATAGAGAGAGTAAGTTTCTATGCTATGTTTTACTTTTTTAGCATAAATTTCAAATTCCTGATCATCTAAAACTTTTCCATCGTGCAGCTCTTTTATAGATATTTCAAAGTTGGGCTCTATTCCAAAACCTTTCAAAATATATTCTAAATTCTTTTTATAACCTCTAGGTATAAAGATGTTCAATTTTTCTGAGTAGCCCATGTTTATTAAACTGAATAGTATTCCCGGCAGACCTAGTATATGGTCTCCATGCCAGTGAGTTAGAAAGATGTACTTTATCTTTGATGGTTTTATCTTTAAGGATCTTATCTGTCTCTGAGTACCTTCCCCACAATCGAACATAATCCCTACTCCCTTATATTCTATGAAAACTGATGGATGGTTTCTCCTTTTATTTGGAAAAGTTCCCGATGTGCCTAATATATATACCCTCATTATACCTTCCAGTTGAACCTTGGAAAGCCTTCAAATATTATATAATACAATAAAATATATATGATTATGAAAGCTTCTAATAAAGAGTATATCCCTACAAATCCAATTACATAATGGATTCCTACAATCTTTTTCTTTATTAACAGAGAAATAAATATTACAATACTAAAAGATAAGACAAATAAAAGAAAATAATACAGGTATACTAAGATTTTATATACTAAGAATGGGGAAAAGACGAATATATAAAAGATCGAAAGGTTCTCAACTATTCCTACATATATTGCCTTACTGAGGGAGTAAAAAAACATATAAGGTACATACAAGGTAAATAAGAAGAAAACTATCCAAGGGTTTAAAGCTATTACGAATGGCAATTCTAATGGCCTATTAAGGAAATAACTAATAAGTACTCTCAAATGGTATAAAAATACTTCTAAGCCTCCAGATATCCACCTCTTCCTCTGATCAATCCATCTTCGAAAAGATTCTAAAGGAGCAGTCTCTACTACTATATTCTTCGACAGGCATGTAAGATATCCTCTTTTATATGCTCTTATTGCAAAATCTACATCTTCAACTATAACTCTAGCATATCCACCCAAATCTTGCCAAACTTTTTTCTTTACAGCAAAACCGGCTCCATTTAGAAAGATATTCCCACTTTTTGAAAAGAGTGGTACTATAAGTTCCATATAGATCACCCACTCTAAAGCATATAGTTTGTTCCAAAAACTGGTGGGCTTCACATATTTATAAAACTCTACGATATCCGATTTTTCTAAATCCTCCAAAACTTTTTTTAAATTTATATTAACTATCCTTGCATCACTATCTATAAAGATGAGAATATCTCCAGATGAATAACTAGCCGCTATATTTGTTGCAGCAACCTTTCCCCTCCTTTCAGATGAAATTAACAGCTTTACATTTTTTAAATGTTTTATTTCTTTTAGTTTTTCTAAGAATTCTTCAGTAGGACAGTCCACAGCGATTATTATTTCTTTTAGTTCTGAAGGATACGGATCAGAAAGTATCTTTGATATATTCTCAAGAACATAAGGACTTTCTTTATATATCGGGAATATAAATGAAACCTTCTTCATAAAATTACTTATACTTTAGAAACATTTAGAAAGTATGTGATGAAGGTCAGAGTTAGCTGATGGGTGATGTAGTTCAGGTACCGGCTGATCTTTCTACATAAAGATTACTATCTTAATTATCATTAGCAAGAAAGCAAATAGCGAAACTATTACAAAATCAAAGAAAATTGGGTATTTACCTCCAACATACTTTAGTAAATATGGATTTAGGAAGGAGGATACTAATAGAATTGATAAAAATATTGAAATAAGGATATTCTTACTTTTAAAGAGTTCAATGTTGTATTTAAATTTGTAGTACCACATTAATATAGGTCTTGATAATACGAAGAAGAGCATTATAGAATAAACGTTTCCTACTGTAGCAAATGCAATTGATGTTGATAAAATACCTATAAATAAGCTATTCCTTATTATTCCTAGAATAGTTCTATTGTTGATCATCCTTTTCTCGGGTTTTCTCTTTAGATATCTCTCATCCATCTCGGCATTTACGATAGATATAGAATAAATCGTTTCTACAGCCATGTTAAGGGCTAATATAGTAATTACGTTCAGGAATATCTGGGAGAAGAAGAAAAAAGTTATTAAGATGTGAGTAAATATGCCCAAGAGAATCGATAACAAAATTATTAGATAAACCTTTAAAGAATAATATATCTTTCTCCCTTCCTTTATGGCTTCTATTACTGAAGAAAAACTATTTCTTAGAAGTATAGCGCTTGAAGATTCCTTTGCTATATCTGCTGCGTCTTCTAGAGATATCCCAATATCCGCAACTTTTAAAGATAAGGAATCGTTTATTCCATCTCCTATGAATGCTACATAGTATCCATTGTTTTTAAACAACTTAACCAACCTAAACTTATCATCTGGATCGGCTCTAGCAATAATTTTTGTATCTTTTAAAATATTCAATAATTCTTTATCACTCATTTTCTTGAGATCTTCTCCCAAAATAAATTTCTCCCCCAATCCAACTTTCCTTCCAACAAAAACAGCAGTTAAAGGATGATCGCCAGTTACTATATATACATCTATGCCAGCTTCTTTTGCGAATTTAATAGCATCAATTGCATCCTCTCTTACGGGGTCTTCTATACCGACTATCCCTAAAAATACTATATCCTTTTCTATCTCTTCATCTAAAGACTTTAATTCTTTATATCCAAAGGCTAGAGTCCTAAAACCTTCTTTTGCAAATTCTTCAAAAACCTCTCTTATTTTATTTTTATACTTTTCTATATCAACTTTCCTACCGTTTAAGTATACGAACTTACTTATCTCTAGAACTTTTTCTGGAGCCCCCTTTACGAATGCTATATATCTATTATCTTTTTTTATAACTATAGACATCCTTTTTCTAATAGAATCAAATTCTAGTAATCTTATTTTTTCATAATAAGTTTCTTTTCCTGCCTTTCTTGCTAAAAATATTAAGGCTGCTTCTAAGGGATCTCCAATTATCTTTATCTCATTATTTTCTTCTATAATATTAGTTTCAACGGAGTTTGTCAATGCCTCTAGAAATATTTCTAGTTCTTTATTATCAACCCTTTTATCGTTAAGAAGTATTTCTCCTTTTTCACTATATCCTATACCTGTTACATTATAGATTTTATTGTTAAACCAAAACTTCCTTACAGTGTGTTTGTTATAAGTTAAAGTTCCAGTTTTATCCGTTAGAATTACATCAACGGATCCTAACGTTTCAACAAGGCTTTGTTTCTTTACCAATAAGCCCTTATTCTTCAGCCTATCCAGGGCAAAAGTATAGATTATTGTTAGAGCCGTTGGTAAACCCTCTGGAATTACAACAACTCCAACTGCAATTGAAAAAATAATAGCATTTATCAATGAAAAGTATCCAGTTAATAATGTTATTGAAAAAGTTATTATTATTAAAACTGCAACTATAATTGAAATATATCTAGAAAACCTATCTATTTCCTCTTCCAATATGGTTTTGCTTTCCTTTTCTTTATATATCTTTGAGTAAAGGGAACCGATGTATGTATTGTTTCCAGTTTCTATAACAACGCCTTTTACCTTTCCCTTAACGATATAAGTACCAGAATATAGCATGTTCCTTCTTTCATAGATACTTGTATCCTCAGGTAAAGCTTCTGGTGATTTTTCAACTGGTAAAGATTCTCCGGTTAATATACTTTCATCTACTAACAGATCTATGCATTCTATTATTCTAATATCCGCAGGTACCCTATCCCCAGCTTTTAATACTATTATATCACCAGGAACTAAATACTTAGAATCAATCAAAATTTCTTTACCATTCCTTATCACCAAAACTTCCTGTTTTAATAGCCTTTTTAGTTTCTTAATTATGTTTTCAGCCTGATAAGTATTTAAGACATCAAATAGAAAATAAACAAATATCATAAATAGAATAAAAAATCCCTCGAAAATAGATCCAGTTAATAGTGATAGGAAAAAGGCTAGAAAGAATAACCAAAAGAATGCGCTTTTTAATTTCTCCTTTAATGTTTTTAAAATTAAGTTTTCCTTTTTTATCCTTATCTCATTATAACCGTATACCTTTAATCTTTTATTAACTTCCTCCTCCGTTAAACCGTTTAAAGATGTATTTAATCTGTTTAATACTTCATTAACATCCAAACTATGCCACATTATATAAAAATTAGTATAACAAAATTTAAGATAAGCAAAGTATATTCTTTGAAAAAATGCTATTGATTAACTTAAAAGCTTATAAAAGGACTATTGGAAGGGGGGCAATAGAAGTTTTGGAAGCTGCTGAAAGGGTTTCTGAAGAGACAGGTATAGAGATAGGAATAGCTCCGCAACCTACTGATATATATTTATTATCTAAAAATGCAAAGAGAGTAAAGATATTTGCACAGCATATAGATCCCGTTAGAAATGAGGCTAGTACAGGACACATATTACCAGAGGCTGTAAAAGAAGCTGGTGCCGTTGGAACCTTATTAAACCATTCAGAAAGACCTATGACCTTAATAGAAATTGGAGAAGCTATAGAAATTGCTAAAAAAATTGGTTTAATAACCGTTGTTTGCGTGAACAATGATAAACTAGCAAAGGTTATTGCATGTTTATCTCCAGATTATATTGCTGTAGAACCCCCCGAATTAATAGGAACTGGTATATCTGTTTCAAAGGCTAAACCTGAAATAGTAAAGAATTCCGTTAAAAGCGTAAAAAGCGTTAATGAAAAAGTAAAGGTACTAGTTGGGGCTGGAATATCTAATAAGGAAGATGTTAAGAAAGCTTTGGAATTGGGAGCTGATGGAGTTTTGTTAGCATCCGCAGTAACAAAGGCTAATAATTTCTATGAAAAAATAAGGGAATTAGCTGAAGGATTTTTCTATAAATAAATGATTGAATTGCTAATAAAAACATTTAACTATATAATCCAGGAATATAATATCCTATTTCTTCATTTCCCAAGATTACGTATATCCCATAAAGGTTATAATTTAGTACTTGGACTGGAGTGTATCTATTCGTTGTAGTATTGTCCCCCAATTGACCATAACTATTCCATCCCCAGCACCAGACGGTTCCATCTGATTTTAGAGCACAGGAATGAACATATCCTAAAGCTATTTGAGTTACATTTGTTAATCCTCTTACTCGAAGTGGGACATATCCGATAGCTATTATGTCATTTCCTAATTGGCCATGCTCATTATTTCCCCAGCACCAAACTGTGCCGTCGGATCTTAATGCACAGGAATGAGCATTTCCTAAAGCTATTTGAGTTACATTTATTAATGTTGATAATATGTTTGCTAATCCTCTTACTTGGACTGGAGTGTATCTATTAGTTGTAGTACCGTCTCCTAATTGACCATAACTATTCCATCCCCAACACCAGACGGTTCCATCTGATTTTAGAGCACAGGAATGAGCAGCTCCTAAAGCTATTTGAGTTACATTTGTTAATCCTCCTACTTGGACTGGAGTGTATCTATTAGTTGTAGTACCGTCTCCTAATTGACCATAACTATTCCATCCCCAGCACCAAACTGTGCCGTCGGATCTTAATGCACAGGAATGAGCTTCTCCTAAAGCTATTTGGACTACATTTGTTAAGTTTACTACTCTAACTGGAGTGTATCTATTCGTTGTAGTACCGTCTCCTAATTGACCATACCAATTACCTCCCCAGCACCAGACGGTTCCATCTGATTTTAGAGCACAGGAATGAGCTTCTCCTAAAGCTATTTGGACTACATTTGTTAATCCTCTTACTTGGACTGGAGTGTATCTATTCGTTGTAGTATTGTCCCCCAATTGACCATCACTATTCCATCCCCAGCACCAAACTGTGCCGTCGGATCTTAATGCACAGGAATGAGAAGCTCCTAAAGCTATTTGAGTTACATTTGTTAATCCTCTTACTTGGACTGGAGTGTATCTATTAGTTGTAGTACCGTCTCCTAATTGACCATACCAATTACCTCCCCAGCACCAGACGGTTCCATCTGATTTTAGAGCACAGGAATGAGAAGCTCCTCCTATTGATTGCACCCATGAAGAAAGATTTGTCCAAATTGGAAGAGATTCACTTTCAGAAGTTGCATTTTGATTTCCATAATACATATAAATAGTTACATTTTCTTTTGCTGGAATATATGGAACTTTTACCCATATCCTTGTGTTTGTAGTATTACATCCACTTTCAATCCAATAAGGAATTTTATATTCCTGATTATTCGAAGTATTCAAATAAGTAAACCTGATATCTCCACAATCTAACCTCATCTTTCCCGCTGAAATTAAGGAAACTGTGTCTATTGTTATTAATACACGATAGTCTGTTAAATTACTTCCAGAGTTTTCCTTTATTGTTATAGGAACCCTATATAAATATTTATTTGAAGCATTATAAGCCCATGTAGCTTTGATAATCTCTGCTGTTTTAGAGGGATTTATGTTTTTAAGTTTTGTTAAAATCTGAGCACCTTTTTGTGGAGTTATATTTGAAGATCCTAATATAGTTGCAGCGGTACTGCTATTCGCAAAAGATAATGCCATAGCTAAAAAATCGAGCGTTCCTACAGAATTAATAAGTGAAATATAATCATCAACCGTTACATATCCCTTATTTATCAAATCATCAATTAAAAATAGAGATAGATAGTTTAAATCCTTATCCTTAATAGCCTGAGGAATTGTTTTTCCACCACTAACATTACTCCAAGAAGAAATACAATCCCCCTTTATACAAAAACCTCCTGAAACATTTACATACTGAGAAACTGTTAAATTGGATATATTTGTAAAACTAACACCACCCCAATTAATTATACTTCCCGAAGGTATCCAGATTTCAGAAATAGGATGATATTGTCCATTCGGATTTCCTCCTACAATAGGACCTATAACATTTTGAGAACCTTGGGCATATATTAGAATAAGTGTTGTTATAGTTACACTTATAATATATAAAAGATAGTCCCTTTTAAACTTCATAAATATCTTATATAAAAGATAGTATTATAAAATTAACTGAGATATTACTTCTATAATATATAAAAGATAGTCCCTTTTAAACTTCATAAATATCTTATATAAAAGATAGTATTATAAAATTAACTGAGATATTACTTCCCTAAAACTCGTTTCTATAATGCTTTCCTTTTTTTCTTCATCCCTAAAGATTTCCCTATATATTTTTTCAGTAATATATGGAAATGCTGGATGCAAAAATGATATAATAACTCTTAATATATATTTTAATGTCCACAAAGCTTTAATATCTTTATTTCTTACTCTTTCTTTAACTTTCTCTAAATATCCGTTTGCAAAATCTTCCCAAACAAACTTCCTCCATAACTTTAGATAATCCTGGAATCTATATTCCTTCGTTAGTTCAAAAGACTTATTAACAACTTCTTTTAAATTGTTTAATATTTCAATATCTTCTTTCTCCAATTCTTTAGGTTTATCTTTAATCTTAACTTCACTGCAGTTTAGATAAATATATCTGGCTATATTCCATAACTTTATCATAAAAGCTTGCCCTGTTTCAACATCCTTCCAAGTAAACCTATAATCGTCTCCATGAGATGCCATTAAAGCCCAATACCTTAATGCATCTGGAGAATACTTGTCCATTACTTCATTTGGATCAACTGCATTACCCAAAGATTTACTCATCTTCCTACCATCCTCAGCCAACACCATTCCGTTTATCAGGGCTTCCTTCCAGGGTAGCTTACCTGTTAATAACTTTACTCTAACCAACGTGTCATACAACCATGTCCTAATTATTTCATAACCTTGTTGTCTTAGATCAACCGGTAAATACTTTACTGCTTCTTCAAAATACGGTTCTATATCTTTTACATCTTCCAATCCTTCTGTTAATGCATAATAGATTATTGCAATGGGTGTTATAGAAGATTCTACCCAAACATCAACTACTTCATCCTCAAAGAACTCAACATTTCCATATTTTTTTCTATATTTCTCAATTTTATCCTTATCTCTTCTTGGATCAAATGGTAAATCCTCTATTTCTATAGGATATATTTTTCCATCTTTCTTAAAAAACGGAAAGGCTAAACCCCAAATCAATTTTGATCTAGAAATATTCCAATCTTGATCCATAGATTCTATCCAACTGATTAACCTATTTCTCATTTCTTCTGGATAAAACTTTATATCTTTCTGCCATTCAATCAGCTTTTTCTTTAATTCCAAAGTCTTTATAAAGAACTGCTCTTTTGGAATTAACTCTAATGTCGATAAACAATCTTGTCTTTCTGTATGAGATAAAACATTATGCTTTATTTTTTCTACTCTATATAGATAATCCTTTAACAAATCCAAAACCTTTCTTCTAGCTTCCTCAACAGTTAAACCATTTAATTCCTCTAAACTATTTATTATTCTTCCTTCATCGCTTATACAAATTATTTCTGGTAAGTTATATCTTTCTTTCCACTTAACATCAGTGAAATCTCCATAAGTACAAACCCAAACTATTCCTGTGCCAAAGTTATAATCTACATCCTCATCAACGTATATCTTTACTCTTCTATTTATTAAAGGAATTTCTACTTCCTTTCCATTTAGCTCCTCAGGCTTAATTATTCTCTTTATTTTTAGGTTATTCTTTTCTGCAAAAACCTTTGAAACTATCAATCCATCTTCTGTTTCAACATATTCATTATTAGCTATCAACACACCCACACATGAAGAAATCATTTCTGGTCTTGTTGTAGCAATTAAAACAAATTTATCTCCAAACTTTAGTTTTATATAAGCTAATACTCCTTCTTTTTCAATATATCCGGCTTCTTGCATTGATATTGCAGTTCTACACTTCGGACACCACATAACAGGTTTTTTGCCCCTATATATTAATCCTTCATTAAACATTTTAATTAAAGTATATTGAACCAGCGCTTCATATTTTTTATCCATTGTCCTATAAACCTTGTAAAGATCAAAGGAGCATCCTAACCTTAAGAAAGTATTGTACATAGATTCTATACCTTTTAAAGTCCATTCTTTGCAAGCTTCTAAAAACCTTACCCTATCCTCCCTTTTTATCTCTAACTTGTTTTCAACTTTTCTTTCAGTAGGTAAGCCATGACAATCAAAACCTAATGGAAAATAAACATTATAACCTTCTAATCTCTTAAACCTTGCAATAAAGTCCATCCAAACAAAACCCAATGCATGACCCATATGTGCTTCTCCAGATGTAAAAGGAGGAGGCGTATCTATAATATACCTTGGTTCTTTAGATATATCAAACCTAAACAAATCCTTTCTTTTATTAAACCAGAGATCTCTTATCTCTTTTTCTATAAATTTATAATCAGGTCTTTTATCCATTTAAGTTATTTTGAATGAAAAGGTTTATATCATTAAGCTTTTTTCTTTCCATTAGTAATGCATTTAAAATATTTTAATAAATTTTTCATTTACAAAACCTTTTCAAAAAATCATTATTTACTGGGTCCGCGGGGATTTGAACCCCGGACCTCCGCCTTGTAAGGGCGGCGTCATGCCACTAGACTACGGACCCAATATAATTATCAAATACTCCAAAAATTAAAAAACTATAGAAGACTCGTAGGATATACCTTCTCCTTTATAGGAAATTATCAACTTATCCTCTCTAATTGATCTCCTTAAAAAAATAGTACCTTTATCTGTACTAATTCTTAAAGTATAGTATTCAAAAGAGCCCCTTGCTCCCTCTTCAGAAAACCTTTCTATATCTAAAATTTTTACATTTTCCAATTTTAAGACTTCATAATCTCCACTCGTACTCTCTATTTTAATAGATAACTTCTCAAAGTACTCTTCACTTTCCACAAATTCTAAAACTATAGAAAAACTTAGTTTGGAACATCTGGGAAAAATATCTTGATTAAAGTTTCCACCTACATATTTACAAAAGGCTTCAAAGTTTTTTACCAAATCTCTACTATTCCTCATTTCATTAGAAAATCTAATAGTTCTTTAAGCATAATTTTTAATTCATATATAGCTAGATTCAATATTCTCTCTGCAGAATAATGTCCATATGATTCTATAACAAAGACGAATTCATCTCTAGGTATTTCCTCAATTTTATATCTAGCTACAGAATATATAGCATCTAGAAAAGTCCTATCATAGACCTTATCTTTTGCAATCTCAAAATTCTTACCCCTAAGCCTTACACCTAGTACCTTTAATTTCTCCTTTTCCTCTTCATTCAATTCCTCCTTTAACTTTAGATCAACTAACCTGTAATAATAAACGTGTCCAGGCTTCCATTTTGCATGTTCCTTCCCCTTTCCAAAAACCGCCTCCATCCTTATTTTTATCGAATGGTTATCACCCAAATATGCAATTATTGTATCCGGATAAACGGGATAAACTTTCTTGTTCTCAGATCTTATGTCTGAGGCAAATACATATCCCTTACCCTTCTTCTCCAAGTGTAAAACTATCCTTTGATCGTATGAAAGATCCTCGGGAGTATTTAAAACAACTAGTCCTAATCTATGGGCGATCATCTCATCCCACATTGCAGAAGAGTTCTCCATTATATATACGTCCTCTATTGCCAGTGTCCTTACCTCCTCTTCAATAGCCCTTCTCAATACGTTTAGAAACTGCGGAGTTACGTCTGAAATCAACAATTTTAATCTATAAGTTTTTTCATTACCATCAACAGCAAACTTGTCTCCTTCTTTTTCAATAACTTTAATATCAACCATTATTTTAAAAATCCTAAAAACCCTTTTAAATATTTAGCTTCTTTCTTATCTCTGGATCTACTCTATCAATACTCCACCTACCTTCATAATCTATATTGACCTCTGCCTCTAATCTCAATTCCTCCATCTTTTGAACGATTGAAGAATAAATAAAGGGTAAAAAAGGACAAAGAGGTGTAGTGGGCAAAAATTTTATATAAACCTTTTTATCTTCAACTTTTATCTCCTCTATTTCTCCAAGAGATACTATATCGTAACCTAATTCTGGATCTATTACTTCCTTTAACTTATTTAAAACCTTATCCTCAAGATCCCTCAACCTTTTTTATCCTCCTAGCAAATTCTACCTCAGGCAAGGCTCCTTCCCAGGAATCCAAAACCTTCCCATCCCCTAAAATTGCTATCTTTGGAACTGCATAAACGTTGAATTTCTCGGATAACTCTGGAAATTCTGTAGCTTCTACTATAATAGTCCTTATATTCTTGTTGACCATAGAAAACATTGAAGATCCATGTGTAGCAATGGGACAATATGGACAAGTTGGTGTAACAAATATCAGGATATCTAAAGGTCTTGAAACCTCATGGATAACCTTAGCTGCTTCTAAGGGAAGGTGTATATGTTCGGAAGATATATGAAGTATTTGTTCTAGAAAAACCGGAAACTCTTCTCCAGCAGGTAATCCGTACCATACGATATTCGGATACTTAGAAAAAATAATTATCGGACCCTTTCTATTTCCATAAGTATCTATTCTCAATTTCTTTTCTTCTAAAACTTTATCAATATCGGATCTAACAAAATTTATTAAAATTTTGTTAGATAAACTTTTTATCTCTGTAAAAAGCTCTTCGGCAATCTTACTAACCTCCGGATTCTTTTCATAATCTAATATTATTTCTATCTCAACTTCGCTATTTAAATTCTCCTCAAAGATCTTCTTCAATGCTTCCTTATCAGAATCGGATAATACTGCCATCAACTTTATTACAGTGCAATTTATTTAAACTTACCTTTACCACTTGCTCATCTTTATATACATGAAAGCCGATAAGGCAGCAATAGCCCCCATACCAGCAGCGATTATAACTTGCTTTAGACCACATCCTTTATTAGTTACATCTCCAGCAGCTAAAAGTCCCTCTATGTTGGTCTTCATACAATCATCAACAATTATATAGCCATTTTCATCTATATTTACGTTCATTTCTTGAAATAATCCAGATACGGGTATCATACCTATAGAAACAAACACTCCATCAACTTTTAAAGTTATCTTATCGTTAGTTTTTATATCTTGAACAACAATTTCTTCAACCTTTTCCTTTCCCCTCATTTCAACAACAACTTTATTTAATAAAAAATCTATTTTTGGATTTCTCTTAGCTTCTTCAACCAAAATAGGCTCTGCCCTAAATTCCTCCCTCCTATGTATTATATATACCTTAGAAGCATGTTCAGATAATACTAAAGCATCATGAAATGCTGTACTACCTCCACCAACAACTGCAACTACTTTATTCTTAAATAAAGGAGCATCACATTCTGCACAATAAGAAACACCAGGTAGATTCTCTCCGGGAACACCTAATTTTCTCCTAGCAGAACCTGTAGCAACAATTACAGCCTTTGAATAAAATTCTCCATAACCTCTTGAGATAACCTTAAACTTTTCCCCATTTCTCTCTACCCTTAATACTTCATCTAAGATAGTTTTTACACCAACTTCATCTGCCTGTTCCTTCAATAATTTTGCTAGCTCGGATCCCCTTATTTTCTTAAAACCTGGGTAGTTTTCTAAAACAGATATTTCATTTAAAAGTCCACCTATATCTTTTGTTATGATCAATGTCTTTAATTTATATCTACCACAGTAAATTGCAGCAGTATAACCAGCAGGTCCTCCTCCTATTATTATTACATCCCATTCTTTATCTATTTCCTCCTTTTTCTGAAACTGTAAGGAAAAAGCTATTGTCATTCTATTTTAATTAATTCTGAAAGTTTTTTAAGAGTTCTTAACTTCCAATTATCTCCAACCTTAGCTTCTTTAATCGCATTCTTCAATATTTCTGCTTCTTCCAACATTAAAGCCTTTTTTACATAATAGGGTTTTCCTGCTTTTGTTCCATGAGCAAACGTATAAATTATCGGATCCCTCCAAGATATCTCAGAACCGTAAATCAGGTTTGCTGTATATACTAAAGCTCTCAATAAGCCAGGTCCAAACCCCTTTAAGAATAATATATCTCTAAAGCTCTCAACAGCTTTATTTATTTCTAAGGCCTTCCAATAGATCTTTTTAGGTATCCTTAAATACTCTGGCAATTCCTGATAAAAAGTTAACTTATCTAATTCTTTACCAAAGTATTCTACAACACTCCTATTCTTAATGTTCTGTAACCTTATTATATATGTCTTCAATTCTTTTTCATTTTTTTCATTTAACATTTCAACAACAGTTTTCCTAGTTTCATCCATTTCTTTAGTAGCTATATTTAATGTTAATCTTTTACTTCC
This sequence comes from Candidatus Nanoclepta minutus, assembly GCA_003568775.1. Taxonomy (GTDB): domain Archaea; phylum Nanobdellota; class Nanobdellia; order Nanobdellales; family Nanobdellaceae; genus Nanoclepta; species Nanoclepta minutus. Next base: position 24,176 of record MWMI01000005.1, read on the forward strand.
AAATCCTACCTGCGGATCATTAAAATAATCGCTAGTGTTTATCCAGTGAAACCTCCTAACTTTTCCTTCTTCTACAGACATCTTCTGATTAATTACAGTAAAGTTCCCCTTCTCATCAGCTAACATAAAGTGAAAGTATAGGCTATATCCATCTTGAACTAAATTGTTATCTACTTTTGCAGAAATTATAGAAGCTTCTTTAAATTTTTCCAAATGCTTTATTTCTTCATGTTTTTCCAATTCCTTAGTTATCTTTGATTCCCTACCCTTACCTCCAAAAGCGTATAAACCTAAATTCTCCTCCCTCAATATCTCCCTCAAAGCCCTTAGGGGTACGGTAGTCATACCAGAATAGTTCCACTCGAATCCAACTAAACAAGCGTATGAGTTATACCATAGGGGATTTGAAAATCTCTTTATTATTTCTTCTGTCCCGAATTCGTATTCTAAAACCTTTATTATACTCCTAGTTAATTCTTTAATTTCTTTATAATGAGGGACAGGACCCTTCGCCAATCTTAATTCTACATCTCCAATCCTCTTCATGATATAACCCTAAACCTCACTAGGCCATTTTCGTAATAAACCAACAAAACGTTATTATTTAGCTTAGAAAAGTCTATTTTTTCATAAACATCACCTAAACCAAAATCATTAAATAAGATATTTCTAACGTTTTGATTATTAATAGTTGCATTTATTTTTATTATATAACAATCTATTCTATTGTTTATTTTTCCAAAATTCGACTGAGAATAACACCCATAGATAACTTTTGCTAGATCATAATCAGAAGTTATATTGTAAATCTGTAAACCACCCTGATTAACATTTATAGGCAATTCCACCTTCGATTTCTGATAGTAATAACTAATCAAAAATATAATTACAATCGTAACGAAGATTGCTATTACTATTCTAAAGAAAGTTTCTATAGCTAGCTCCATTATATAATATTCCTACCAAACAATTATATGGCTACCATTATAAGCTACTATCAAAACCTTTGTTTTATTGACTGGACAAAGATCTGTATTACACGCCCTTATCACAACTAGATCTAATGGAACATCAGAATACTTTTTAACATACTCCTTAACTCTCGTAAAATTTAGGTGTAAAGAATAGGTTGATTCGTTAGCTATTTCTATAGAAAAACACGATATATTATTCTTTATTCCCCCTCTATTCGTCCTTACCCAACACCTAGCTATATAAATAGATATCGCCTCTTCTGTACTCTCCAAACTATAATTCAAATATGCTTTCTCTAGAGAACTAATATACCTTTTGCATTCATCAGGTATATTTATAAAATATGCTCTATACATGTTATAACAATATAGCTTTTCGTTCTGCATCAACATCCAATTATATATTCCCAAAGCTGATAGAAAAACAAAGATACTTATAATAATAGCAAACAAAATGTTTATTGCTATTCCCTTCATTATAGATACATAAATATTGACGAAAATAAGCTTTCAATCAATAATAATCCAAATACATAGATAACTGTTAAAATCATTATACTGATTAAAACTGCTTTACCTATCTCATAATCTCTTACTATTTTGTTAAATCCTGATACTAATCCAGAAAGGAAAAAGGAAGATATGATTAATAACTCTATCAAATATATACCAACTGGAATTATAAATATCGTTGGAGGTATCGTAGCATTTATATCTATTAATTGTTGAGTAAAGAAATCGAAAAAGTTATATGTATAAGGACTAAAAGAAAATAGATTCTTTATTTGTTCACCCATAAAGACTATAGCTGAAAATAAAAATTTTTGAGATATCATAACTATTCCCCCCAAAATTGGAACAAGGATGTATGAGACCACTTTTATAGTAGAGACTGGATCTGAAAGCTCTATATTTAACTCTTCCTTTAAAGATAGTAGAGAATCTATTTGCATATATATTCTTTCTACTACAAAGCTCAGCGAAGAGACACTCTTTTCTGCAGATGATACTATGAAATTCATTGTCTCCCTTAGTAATAAAGAAGGATAATCCCTTATTGAACCAAACTTTTCATTAAATATAGCATCTCTTATAGTTGTCTTAAACCTATAAATATTATTGATAGTCTTTTCCAAAAATTCAGCTAAATACCCCTTTGGATTTATAGATTTATAGTCTCCTGTTATATCAAATAAACTTTTTTCTAATGGAACCCCAGAATAACTGCTGTTTTCTATCATACTTATTAACATTGGCAATTCCTTTTCTATTCTTTCTATTTTCCTTATTATTCCTATCTTTCTAAAGGATCTTAGATAGAAATACAAACCAACGAATATTCCTATACCAAATATCATAAGATATGTTATCATCATATTCCCAAAGTTTGATTCTTGTTTCACCAACGAAAGCAGAATATCTGAGTATTGATAAAACAAATAATAATTATAAATTACATTCGAAATGTGAAGTATTGAAGGTAATGAAATAAAGAGGGCTAATAAGAAAGCTAAAGGAAATATCGGTATCTTTAGACCTCCTATGCCTATACTCTTATTTTCTTCCATTTTTATCGTTGAATAGGGAGAAGAGATAGAAAACGGTACCTCACTTATTATATCACTTATAATTAAGAAGGATATTATAGGTAGCAGGACATCATAAACATAAAATATTAAAGTAAACTTTGCACTTTCTGGTAAGAATATTGAAATTATTGGTAATAAAGTCATTCCTATTATTGGTAAAAGTATTAGAAAAGTTGAAACAATTATTACCTTTGGTTTTAAAAATGAAACATACTCCTTTAATCTTCTTTCAGCCAATCTATAGTACCATCCTTGTATTTTATCTAAATACGAATAAATCCTATCCATACTCTGAATATGCTTTACATTGAGCAATAGAGACATTAAATATACAAAATCTGGGTACCACTCCTTCCATCTAGCAGAATAATGATAAATTGCTTCTTCTAGGGAAGAAAATCTTTTTGTTTCTAGATCATAGAGAATATCAAAAAAATCCGATGAAATGTAACCATCTAAATTTAGAACAGTAAATAACATAGCATTCTCCAAATTGGGATTCTCTCTCAAATATATAGTTAAGTATGCTAATACCCAAACGCTTTCAGAAATAACGGTAATCTTAACGATCTTCTTATAAAGAAATGGATAAGCTAATAGATAAATAGATAGGGTTAATCCAGTTATAAATAAACCATAAAATATTTCCAAACCCGCACCTGAGTTTGTAATTGATAAAGCATAATAAAAAGAAATTGAAAATATTAAAGAGATCAAAAACAAATTTATCCCTGCACTAAATATATCTTTTGGCTTTAGTAGATATTTGTTATAAAATATAAGATAATTATACTTATCTTTTAAAAACCTTGGAGGATTAATCCTTATTAATATTTTGGAAAAAATATTAACTATCCTTTCATAATTAGTTAAAGGCTTTTTTCTTTCTCTTAATACGAATAATTTGTTTATTTGGGTACTGTAATACATTTTCCATCAATGTAAATTATATCATAATATCCTGGCTTTTTTCCATCGCATTCCTCTATCAAAAGTACATTAGTAAAGTTTTTTATATAATTTACACATCTGGAGATCAATTCGTTAAAATCCTTACATGAAAACTCGTTTGTTTTTGGAACATAACGTAAATATAAATAAATAGAAAAGAGAAGTACTATTAGAAAAAGTACTAAATAAAAAAGAAAGGAGATTTCCATTAAGAAAAAGCTAAAATTGCGCATAGAGGAACAGCTTCTGGAACTCTATCAATATCTTTCCCATACAGAGAAGCTATACTTGATTGTATATCATCCCTTATATAGGTCTTATTTATATATAGATAACCTTTACTTCCGTCATATAATATTCCAAAGGAATAGCTGTTATAGGTATGATTAAGCAATGGAAATATCCTTCTTCCTATATCTCTAAGAACAGAATTAACTATTTCATCTGTAGCACAGTTTGGTCCTATAAATATATATCCTTTTTCACCCTCTCTCTTACTCTTATAACTTTCAAAATCAAGTACAGTATTCTTAAACTGCTCTGTATCATCCATATCTAGATATCTAGAATCACCTCCTTTAGTATAATAACCAAAAGTCTTCAAAGTAGCTTCTTCTGGAGTCAATCCTGCACTATATATATAATATCTACATAGCTCTAACATACATCTATCTCCAAGTATATTATCTACTAATGACCAACAGAATAAAGAGCTTTCACAAACCATCAAATTACCCTTTCTCGAATATGCGACACTAGAATACCTCCCATCGTTGTTCATATCAACTGTAAATATCGAAGTACAATATGCTATTATATTAGATACTGCGTAGTTCTCGCAGGATCTAATTGCTTCTTCTAATGATACTTGCTTTCCAAATTTCTCAACAGAAGATGTTCCCCTAAGAAACATCTGCAATACTACTACAGCTACTATAATAAACACGATTAGAGCAAACATTAGAAAAATAGTTTGTTCTATACTTCTCTTTCCTCTCATAATTATTTTATGTATTCGATATATTTTAAAGATGTTTCAAATACTCTAGAGATTTATTACTTTCTGATAGTTCTTTCTTTGATATATGAAAATCTGTAGCAACAAAATTACTCTTTTGTCAAAATCTATATTGAACCTGAGCTTCTTTTTCTTATTTCCTATAAAGATAGTAATTTCTAGATAGTTTGAATCATAAAACCTTATAAATATTTCTAAATTGCTTTATCCCTTAACCTTATCTCTGTTCTTTCCCTATCCACTGATATATTATACTTTTCTAAGTTTCTTAAGCAAAAGAGTAAAGACTAGAAGATACTATATTCCTTACTAATATTTTTCTATTCAAAAACAACCTTGAAAAATAACGATATTACTTCATAATGCAATAAACTTATTCCCAGAGACCTTACAGCCTCTCCTTTTATTTTACTGGAAAAGTAAACTAAAAAACCATCATACTTATAGACATCTGCTTCTTCGAGCTTTTTTCCTTTCGGATGGACTATTAAAAATCTTCCATTTGGTACATTAAAGTTTACTTTTCCTTTACAACTCTTATAGATAATCTAGACTAACAAGAGAACGCATTTTCTTTAAAACCAGTATAAGTTTATCCCTCTAATTTTATAGGGTAATATAAAATTTTTATAATAACTGCAGATTGAGATACTTTACACCCCTTATCAACATTATCATTTTAAACCATTTTTAACCAAAATCTTTACAAGTTAAGGAATATTACAAATATAAAAGAAATTGTTCAGATATGTAAGGAATTGAACATAAAATTAAACATAATAAAAAGAAAAAATATAGATATACACTATGAAAATATATCTAAAAGTATAATATTGGCATCTATGAATCCTTTGATACATCTCTAGCCAATAACAGAGATAAAAAGTTTTTATTCTTTGAAAAAATGGAGATAATTCACTGTATATGTTAATCCAAAAAATTAATATATTTTTATTCAGAGCAGAAGACTATAGAATGCTATCTATAAGAAAGTTCGAAATAAAGAGATGATAAAGATACTTATAAAAATGCCTGAGATCTATAACATAGTTTCCAGCGTTGTTATATCCTTAACTTCTTATTTCTTATGATAAACTTTATTTAAAAATTCTATTAGACTTCCTAACTTTTCATTTCTAACCTCCCTATTTGTTAAAAACGGCCAAAAAATAGAATCTATGTGTAGAGGAGGTACATTAGATTTAATAGAAACTTCCCTCCAAAATTCCAAGAAATTCTTATTAGTGAACCTCCTAGTAAACTTTATCATCCTATTATCTAAAGGGATATCTATCTCAAACGGATAAGCTATAAACTTATTAAAGATTATCCTACATGAATAACCAAACATTTTTACAGAAAAAACAACTGTTTTATAATATTTTTTAACTCCCAAACTTTTATCCAAATCTGCTTTTAGTTTTAACATATCATTATAATATTCGTATATTCTATCCAAACTTAGGTTTTTTATAAAGTTTCTTACCTTTATCATTCTATCTATTTTTCTATTAATAAACCGCCTATTTGTTCTGGATTTCTTAAGAAATTCTATATAATCGTTTAAGACATCTTTGGGTTTATTATTAGAAAAGTATTCGGAAAACTCTCTCCACCATTCTTCAGCTCTAGAAGACAGTTGATAACTAGATAAAGAGTTTAAAATAACTAACCTAACAAGGTTCTCTTCATCCCCAATTTTTTCATAGAGTTTCTTTATATAGTAATACTGAAGGTCTATATTCTCTTCTATATATCTAGCTCCCTCTATACCAACTTCTTTGATTACTTCGATTAACCTTTCCTTCAAGGTAATAACCTATTTGGATCCCTAGGCAATAATACAACTTCTCTTATGTTTTCTATCTCCAACAACTGCCTGATAAACCTTTCAATACCAAATCCGAACCCTCCCATAGTTGGGGAGCCATATTTAAAGAAATCTAAGAAGAATCTAAGGTTTTCTTCATTTAAACCTTTCTCTCTAACCTGTTTTAAAAGAACTGAATATCTATGTTCCCTCTGAGCTCCCGTAACTATTTCTAATCCCTTAAATATTAAGTCAAAACTCCTAGTAGTTTCTCTACCATCCTTCATTGGCTCGCCCTTCATATGATAGAATGGCCTAGCAGTCCATGGCCAATCTATTAAAAAGAAGAAATCCTCTCCATAAGTATTTTTTACGTATTCTCCGAGAATTCTTTCACCTTTAGGAGTAATATCTCCATTAGGTTTTATTTCATCTTTTCCAATTATCTCATATGCCTCCTCCATTTTTATTTTAGGTATCTTACTAGGAACGTTTATTTCGACATTGTAATATTTCTTTATATCATCTTCCCTCTCTTCCTTTATCCTTTTCATAGTATACTTAATTAGATCTTCTAACAAATCCATCACATCATGATGTGAGGTAATATATCCTATTTCTACATCCATTGAAACGAACTCTGTTATATGCCTAGTTGTAAAGGAAGGCTCAGCCCTATAAGCATGTGCTATCTCAAAGACTTTCTCAAAACCAGCAACTATTGCCATTTGCTTATAGAATTGCGGGGACTGCGCCAAATAAGCTTTTCTATTAAAGTAGTTTATTTCAAAAACTTCTGCACCACCTTCCGATGGAGCACCCAATATCTTTGAAGTAAATATCTCAACGAATCCATTGCTATAAAAGTATTCCCTACAGTATCTCACAAAATCTGATGTTAGAATTATTGGAAATGAATTCCTATCATTCCTAAGGTCTATCCATCTATAATCCAACCTTTTTTCCAAAGAAGATGTTGGATCTATTGGCAGAGGTTGTGCTATTTCTCCTATAACATACAACTCCTTTACTAAAACCTCCTTCCACTTTCTCGCTATACCTTTAATATATTCTCCCCTTACAACTAAAAAAGTATGATTTGATAGCTCATCTATAAATGATAGATCACCGATTACATCTTCCCTCAAAGTTAACTGAACTTCTCCATATCTATCCTTTAATATAATAAAGGATACTTTACCCATCTTCTTTATATTCTCTATCCATCCTGCCAAAATAACTTCTTTATTGTATTCGAGCTTTTCAAGATCGGAAGTCCTAATCCTATTCTTTAAAAGCTCGTTAGCACGTTCTTCGTTAAATAACTCCATTCTCTTTATTAAAGTAAAATAAAAAATAAAAAAATTATCTAGTAACTTTCAACTCCTTTAATTCCTCTAAATATTTTTTACCAGGACCCTCAAGGAAGTGCTTCCTAGCAGGTTCAAGCATCTCGATCAGATAACCTATAACTGCATTTTTAAGATCTAAAGGATGGATCTTACCCTCTTTATAATCCATCTTAAGATCTTCATAATTTCTAAATACTTTAACTTCTCCTGTTTTCATGTTTTTTATCTCAAATTCTCTAGAATTCCTATTCAACCATGGAAATATTACAGTTTCTACTATATCTATAATAGGATTAAGTTCTATCTCTTTAAATGGACAATAAGCATTCATTATTTTTCTCCTAATCTCTTCTTCCTTACCATGTATAAATATTGCAGATTCTGGCTTTGATTTAGACATTTTTATGTCTAATATCTCTTCTTCATATACTTCCCTATTCTTCTTTTCCTTTGCCTCCAGTAACCTTTTCCTAGTTTCTTCATTTATTGATAAACCCATTAAGATCTTGTTATGAACTGCAACTGGTTTATATCCAAATTCCTTCCATACCTCAATTGCAATCACATGTGCCTTTCTCTGATCTATACCACCATGGGCTACGTTAACCTTCAAGGAATATATGTCTGCAACCTGCATCGGTACATATAATAACTGCGCAAAGGATATCCTTTCCTTCATCTTCCTTCCCATAATAGTTATGCCTTTCCTTATCCTTCCTAAGGAAGTATTTATAGATACCTTCAGAACGTTTTCAAAATATTCTGATCCCATCTTTTCATATAATTTGGATGCAAGTATGAAATTTGTACTATCGGGATCCCCACCAACTAGCTTTAAAGATATACCCAAAGCTTCCCTAAAGTAACCTAACCCTACCTTCCTTATAGTATCCAGATCTCCTCCTAACTTCCTGTTTATCCATGAATGATAGTCCGCTAAAAATATTGTAGTCTTTATCCCTGCCTTTTGAAAATCTGCGACCTTATTCATACAAACGATCCCTGTACCCAAATGTACAAAACCTGAAATTTCAAAACCTATATAGTGTTTTAATTCAACACCAGATTCTAAATAAGCCCTTAATTGCTCCTCTGTCAAAACTTCTACTGTAGGTTGTCTCTTAACTAAGTCTAAAACTTCATCTATACCGAAATCTTGAATCCATTTATTTTTATTAATTAACAAAATATTTAAAAAGGTAATTAAAATACTTAAAGATTTTCTAAAGATAAAAAATATGGGGAGATACATATTTGTTACGGGAGGTGTTTTATCAAGTGTTGGAAAAGGCATTACAAGCTCTTCAATTGGTCTATTGCTTTCTTCAAGAGGTTATAACGTAACGATAATTAAGATAGATCCTTACATAAACGTTGATGCTGGAACTATGAACCCCTACCAACATGGTGAAGTTTTCGTAACAGAAGACGGGTACGAATCAGACCTAGATTTAGGACATTATGAGAGGTTCTTAAACAGAGATCTTTCCAGAAAGAATAACATAACTACTGGTCAAATATACCTTTCCGTAATTCAAAAGGAAAGAGAGGGAAAGTATTTGGGACAAACCGTTCAAATTATACCACATATAACTAATGAGATAAAGGAAAGGATAAGGGAAGTGGGGAAAGACTATGATATAACAATAGTAGAAATCGGTGGAACGGTTGGAGATATAGAATCTTTACCTTTCCTAGAAGCCGCTAGACAGATGGGGTTAGAAGAGAAATGTCTATACGTTCATGTTTCTTTAATACCAGAATTAAGTACAACTGGGGAACAGAAGACCAAACCAACCCAACATTCTATCCAAGAACTTAGGAGGATAGGAATAAATCCAGACATAATTATAGCTAGATCTAGAAGACTCCTAGAACCTGAAGTTAGGAGAAAGATTGCCTTATATTCTAACCTAAGAGAAGAAGACGTATTCAGCAACTATGATGTCGAAAATGTATACAAAGTACCCTTAATTTTAGAGGACCAGGGATTATCTAAAAGCATCTTAAAAAAACTTGAATTAGAAGATAGAAAACCTGATCTATATAGATGGATAGAATTCGTTGAAAAGATGGAAAATGCAAGAAAAAAAGTTAAAATAGCAATGATAGGAAAATATACTAAACTTAGAGATAGTTACATAAGTATAGTAGAATCCCTAAAACATGCTGGAGCATATCTAGACATAAAACCTCAGATAAAGTGGATAGAGTCCACTGATATAGAGAGGGGTCTGATCGATGTTGAGGGGTCTTTGGGGGATGTAGATGGAGCGATAGTACTTCCCGGCTTTGGGGATAGGGGAACGGAGGGAAAGATTATGGCTATAAAATATTTGAGGGAAAATAAAATACCAACCCTAGGTATATGCTTTGGGTTACAGTTATCTGTAATAGAAGCTGCAAGGAACCTATTGGGATTAAAAGATGCCAACTCAACTGAGATAGATAAAAACACGAGAAATCCTGTAGTGGACCTGATGGAAGAGCAGAAAAAGATAGTTGGATATGGAGGTAATATGAGGTTGGGGGCACAGAAAGCTATCCTAGTGAAGGATACCTTAACATATGAACTCTATGGAAGAGAAATCGTATATGAAAGGCATAGACATAGATATGAAATAAACAATAAATACATAGATGCCTTGGAATCTGTAGGATTCATAGTTTCTGGATATAGTGAAAAGGGTTTGGTGGAATTCATGGAATATAGAAGGGATATCCATCCCTTCTTTATAGGGACCCAAGGACACCCTGAATTCAAATCAAGACCACTCAATCCACATCCCCTATTTATTGGCCTATTGAGGAGCTCTATAAGATGAAAGGGACATACGTAATATTACTAGAATGCCTAAAAAACTGTAAGCTATCTATAGGATCTCTGGGAGAGGTTTCATTTAAGAAGGGATACTATGCATATGTTGGATCCGCTATGAATAACTTAGAGAAGAGATTAAAGAGACACTTATTAAAAGATAAAAAGGTCTTTTGGCATATAGATTATCTAACTACCTCAGGAAATTTTATTATAAGGAGGATCTTTATAAAGATATCAAACAGGAAAGAAGAGGATAAAGTAGCAGGAATACTAGAAAAGGAATTCAGTTATATAATTAGATTTGGAAGTAGTGATAGCAAAAACAGATCCCACCTATTCATTATAAAAAAAGTTGATAACTTAATTAAAATACTTAAAAATTTAGGATTTATGGAATTAGATATGAAGAGCTTTGCCGCTGCTGAAGAATGATGAAGAACCCGGAAACAGATTTTTTAGTAATAAACGATCTAAAATTATACTATAGAATCGGAAATATTGAGTGTTACCCACCAGGAGAGGATTCCCTTTTATTAAACAAGCACATAAAATACTACTGTAAGGATAAAAAGGTTTTAGATATGGGTTGTGGAACGGGGATACAGGGATTAGAAGCATATAAATATACTAAAAACGTAACCTTCTCCGATATAGATGGAGATTGTTTGAAGATTTCTAAAATAAACTTTTATATAAACTATATTAAGAATTTTAACCCGTATGAACTATTGGATATAATAGATAAGATTAAATTTCCTGTAGATTTTATCTTATCAGACCTATTTAGTAAAATAAACGAAAAATTCGATGTAATACTCTTCAATCCTCCATATTTACCTGGATATGAGGAGGATGAAAGATTGGATAGATGGGTATGTGGTAGAGAGGATGGTAGAGAAATTATTGATAAATTTTTAAACGATTTAAAATATCACTTAAATAAAAATGGTATAGCTTTATTAGTTATATCTTCTTACAACAAGCCAAAGGAGTTAATAAAGGATTATTCTAAATTATATAAAATAGAAATAATTGATAAAGCTTCCTTCTATTTTGAAGAAATATTTTTATTAAAAATAAAGCCTATCTCTTATATTTAGCCACGAATATATAAACACTTTCTGCATTTTCTTTAATAAATTCTAAAAGATCGTCCTTATATACTATTTGGCTTTCAGGTTTCCTCTTTAACTTAAATACCTCAAAGAAATACCTGTGATAGCCATGTCCAGGAGGGGGACAGGGACCGTCATAGCCAATTCCTGCAATGTTACCTCTAGTAAAATTGTAATAATAAAAATCGTTATAGACCTGGTAATATTTATCCCCTTTCAGGACCTTTGGTAAACCTTCCGGAATTTCCTTAGAATCCCAGATTACTATTCCCCAATGGAACCATGTACCTGCAGGAGCATCTGGATCTTCAACTATCACTGCATAAACCCCATTATCCGGAAAAACTACTTGCGGGTTTATATTATCCCCATCGCAAGTATAAATCTTTTCGAATACATCTAATAGATTTACCTTAACTCCTTTAAGCTCAGGCAAACTCAAATTAGATGCAAAAACTCCTTTCATAGTATCTAATTGTTGGAAACCCTTATAAATAAATATAAATACCAACAAAAAGATAACAATAGATACTACTAGAAACAGGATTTTCTTGTTCATTATAGTTTATTAGATTTAACAATTAAAAATCATAGTTAAAATAAAACCTCCCTTATACCTCTTTTGCCTAAATCTATAAACAAAACCGAAGCGTACTCGTTACCATAAACCTTTGAAGAAAATACGGTAATAACTTTTCTATTATGGTTAAACTTGATCCCTTCACAAGGTTCGTGTCCCCTTATAATGAGATCTAAACCATTTTCCCTTAAAAAACTCATAGTAATATCTATACCAAAAAGGTATCCAATACCTCTGGGAGATGGCAAATGGCCTATTCCTTCAAAAGGATCATTCCAGACCAGCTGAATTACTGTATTAGGTTCTTCATTAGCTATTTCATTTATATCCTTAACATCTATAGGTATACCCCCGTGAACTAGAAAAAGGAAATCTTCATAATAAGCTGCGATAGGTAATCTATCAAAAAGGTCTATTAGCCTATCGTATATCTCATTATAGTTATCCCTAAATTTTTCTAATAGCTGATACCTAAAATCGGATGGATAAACATCCCAATATTTAGATATTTCATGGTTTCCTCTAAGTAGCAATATTTGATTTTGATACTCTAATTTTAATCTAAAGATTTTCTCTAAAACTTCCAAACTATATTTTCCCCTATCAACATAGTCTCCAAGGAAGATGACAATATTATCTTCATCCTTCAAAAAACTATTAAGATCTATAGTCTCAAATATCTTATTCAAAGTTTCAAGATCTCCATGAACATCCCCAATAACTATACATCTTCCTTTAGTGACTATCTTAGCTAAACCTTTATTGAAGGTAAAATTACTAGAACCTTTCCTTAGAAGGGGTTCAACTTCTTCTAAAATCCTGATGAGTCCTTCCATAGACTTAAGTTTAATTTTTTAATTAAAAAATAAATTAGAAAATTATGAGAATCGAAAGTAAGAAATTCTTAGAACAAGCTAAGATGGACTTTGAAGCCGGCATAAAGAATATGGAAAACAAAATATTCTTCGTTTCAGCTTTCCTATTCCAACAAGCTGCTGAAAAATCACTAAAAGCTTTTTGGATAGAAAAAAATAAGGAGAATCCACCCTCTACTCATAATCTGATAATATTGGCTGAATCTCTAAACTTACCGGAAGATTTAATTGAATGTTCAAAAGTTTTAACCCCACATTCAGTAATATCTAGATATCCTACCGGAGAATTTGCTCCATATGAGATATACTCAGAAGCTGAAGTTTTAAGGTTAAAGGAATGTTCTGAAAGGATATTGAAATGGATAGAAGAGCAATTGAAATAGCAAGAAAAATAAAAGAAAATTTAGAAAAGAAAGGGATAAAGATAGAAAAGATTATACTTTTTGGTTCAAGGGCAAAAGAAAACTATAAGAAAGAGTCTGATTATGACTTCATAATAGTTTCTAAAGATTTTAAGGATATTCCAATATTTAGAAGGATGGAAATGGTATTAGATATAAAAGAAGATATAGATGTTATCTGTTTAACACCTGAAGAATTTGAAAGGGAAAAGAATTTTTTAGGATCTATAGTATCCTATGCCTTAAAAGAAGGTATTGAAATAAAGTTATAAAACTCTAAATACTCCCTTAGTTGTTATTATCATATTTATCTTTTGATCATAATCTTCCATTAAATATGATAGATCTTCAAAGACCTGCAAATCGTGAACATTAGTGGCAATGATTATACTTGGGTTCTTCTCCCTTAATATCCTTATCTCTCTATCACCAAAGCCTCCTCCTTTCCCTATCCTATTACCCTTTAAATCTACAGCAACAGAACCTATTAAAGCAAAATCTATTTCCGGTATATTGTATCCAACTATCTTTGAATTCTTTATTATATCCATCAAAGAACCATAATACTCTTCTACTTTACAGAAACCTCTTCTCAATCTTGGAGTAGCCATATAAACTTCCTTATCATTAATTACATGTTTCAACAAATACCTTTGAGGAGTATCTGGAGAGATAAATATTCTCTTTGCTCTCTTATATTCATCTAATTCTAAAACCTTTTTAATAGTCTCTTCTACACCTAAAAAATTAGGTATATGTCCTTCACATGGAAACGAACATACCTTCTTTTCTTTCAATATATTCCAAACGTATCTTCTGACCTCTTCCTTTGAAGAAAATTTCATAAAAATAAACTAAAAATATATTTAAAAAATTATTCTTTACAAACGGCCAAGTTAGTATTTATACCTGGCTGTAATAATACACATTCTCCCTTTCCAACATCTATATAGTCTCCCCTCAATATATTGAATTTATTTATATCTTCCATTCTAACTTTTCTTTTTGTTAACCTTTCTACCATTTCTTCTAGATTAGATGGTTTCTTAAAGCGCTCAACAACGATGGTACCATTTTTACTTCCTGTTCCATCGTATCCCCAGTCAATTACCTTTAACCTTTCCCCATCTTGATAGAGCTTTAAATGATTTCTAGATACTGTTAGGTCCATATTACCTGTATATACTATTGGATATCCCCTTTCATCCATGATATACACTCCATACGGCTCTCCAGGAACATCTGTCCTTGCCAACCTACCCACTATATATATTTTGTCCTCTCCCCTGAACTCCCTTAATCTACCATTTGAATTTACATAATAGGTTGTTATCACCATTATATAATTATAGTATCGATAAATTTAAAAAGCTTTATCCTATATATTATTCAGGAACCTCTTAATATAATCATTGTAACGGTTTCCTTTACTCCCTTAATATTCCTTAAAACATCTAGAATAAAGGTTGAAAGTTCTTCTATGTTCTTACTTATAATCTTTAAAAGTATATCGTATTCTCCAGTTATTATATAAGCTTCTTCAACGTTCTCAAAAGATTTTAACTTTTTCAATAAATCCTTTTGCGATATTTCAGAAGATGGATCATATTTTATTAGAATAAAGGCCCTAACTCTATAGCCTAACTTTTCATAATTTATCTTTATAGTATAAGCTTCTATTATTCCTTCTTTTTCTAATCTTTTTAACCTATAATAAACCGTAGTTATAGGCAAATTTAGTTCCCTTGATATCTCCTTTAATGAGGTTTTAGCATTCCTCTTTAAAATGTCTAAAATTTTTCTATTAATTTCATCAATATTTGAAAATTTTTCATTCATTTAAAAATATTGATT
>MWMI01000006.1 GCA_003568775.1 Candidatus Nanoclepta minutus
GTTATAAGAAGGAATCGCATTATGGGTATGACTCTAGTTATAAGCATACCCAAGGTTCCATATTTAGAGAGATCGTTTATTATATCACTAGACCTCAATTTCTTTATTATTTCTGCCACATTCCTCCTAAAGGATTCTCCATCATATATTTCAGGTTTTTTATCTCCGAATACAACTATTGCCTTCAGTTTCTTGTATCCCAGTATTGCTCCAAATCCCATCCTTCCAAAAGCATGATACTTCTCTACTAAAATGCTAGAGTATTTTACTAAATTTTCTCCTGCAGGCCCTATACATACTATTGACAGATCTTTGATATGAAACTCTTCTTTAATTTTATTATAAAGGTATTCGTATGCTTCAAAAACGTTTTTACCCCATATCTCCCTTGCATCTCTTATCTCAACCCCTTTATCGGAAACTAATAAATATACAGGTTCGTTCGACCTACCTTCTATAATGACTGCATCGTATCCTGCAAACTTTAGATAAGGCCCAAGTTTTCCACCAGAAGAAGACCAAGATAATCTATTATTTAAGGGAGATTTAGATATTACTATAGCCCTTCCTGGCGTTGGTGCACCCTGAATTCCTGTTAGAGGACCAGTTAAAAAGATTATCTTATTTTCTTCAGATAGAGGATCTACTTTTGGGTTTACTTCCTTTAGAAAGTAATATACACCTAACCCCCTACCACCTAACCAATTCTTGACAACTTCTTCCTCTAGTTTTTCTTCCCTTATTTCTCTACTAGATAGATTAATCCTCAATATCTTACCGGAATATCCAAACATTATATTTATTTAGGTTTTTTTCTATATATTTTTCTAATGGTTAAGAAGAGTAAAAAAGAGAGAATGGGATTAGAAGAAATAGAGAAGTTATGGGAGTCTATAAAACCATTTTTAACTAAGGAGGCTCTAGAGAGATTATCTAATCTAAAAGTAGCTCATACAGAAAAATGGTTAAATGCTGTAATAATTATCTATCAATATATTCAGAGAATGCTAATGGCTGGTAAAGAAGTCAAAATTGATGAGAGAACATTAAAAAATCTATTAGAAAACCTATTTAAGGAAGAAAAAAGGAGACCAAAAATAAGGTTTATCCATTAAGACAATAGCCTATCTGGATTAGATAATTTTTCTGGTAAATACTTTTCTGCTACAAATTCTAAGGATTTAGCTGCCAAAGCATCTTGTTCTATCTTTATCTTTTTATTTAGCATTTTATTAAACTGCCTTTGCCAGTTTCTATTTTTCTTAAACCAAGGATATTCCATCAACTCTTTAATTCTCTTTTCATCTCTAGCTGTAAGTTTAATCGTAACTCTCTTTAGGTCATATTCATCTACATCGTCCATGGTCATTCCAACGAACTTTACATCTGGGGTTGCTAGGAGTTCTGAGAAGTGTGATAGCTTCATTGAACCCCTCTTGATCACGGAATATATATAGTATCCCCAGGGATCTCCATCTGTAAATACATAAACGGGGAGGTTATGCTCGTATCTCAACCTATGTATCAACCTTCTAACACCTCTTGATGCCTGTCCTTTTGCGGATATTAATATTGCCTTATGCTTTTCAGGAAACCTTTCTTCAATTAACCTTTCAAAGAGGGCATCTTTCTCTACCACTAGCACAAAATCTGCATTTATATCCAATATCTCGATTTCCTCTATTGTTGATGGGACACCCCATCCCCCCATTCCTAGTTTTGAACAGTTCCATTCATCACCCCTCGACCTATCCCTCATCGTTATATTACCATATACGTAACCTCTCCTATCCGCTTTTATATGTATCTTTTCCCTAATGATGTTTAGGGTTCTCTCGAGATCCTCTATTACACTATCTGATTCCTTTTGTTCATAGAAGGTATCCTCATTTATTATAGGAATCGTATGTCTAAGCTGATAGAATACTTCCCTTAAGGATGCGGTTCTATTTTCGGAGATCAACTTTTTTGCTAGGGCTGCTATTAGTATGGTCTGTGTAAACTTTCTTGTATGTCCTAGATTGAAGAACTCTCTATATCCATAGGACTTCTTAAGCTTTATTAGATCCTTTGTAGGATCATATTCAACATACTTCAAGTTTCCCCTTATAATAAACTTAAATGAAGGATTACCTTTTTCAAACTCTTCATATATCTTTCTTGCAAATTCTTCAATTTTTTTCTTTATTTCTATTTTTTCAGCATCCATTATCTATTCTTATTTTTCAATCTCTAAAAGCTTTTTTTCCTCAAATTTCTTTATAACATTTTCTATAAGAGCATCTAGTTCCTCCTTGCTCATTACCTTAGTTTCTATTACATCCTTTAGTAGTTTCCTTATGAAAGCCTTTGCGCTATCAATTTTTCCTTCTCTTATAAGCCTTCTAACTTCTCTTATACCCTTTATTATTTCCTCTATATCTGTAGTTAGCTCTTCTCTAATCCTCTTTATAACCTTTTCTCTCACAGAGCTTTCCGATATTTCCAATAAATCTCCTAAATATTTAGATAGCTCCATACCGTAACCATAGAGAGTTTTGTATTTTTCACCTATCGATTCTAAAGATTTCTTTTTATTTAGGAATATTTCCAGCTCTCTTAATACCTTTTTTACACCTAACTCTATCTCTCTAATTATTTCAGGATAAGGTGCAATAGCCTCCTTTGATTCTGAGGTAAAGGGTATCCATACGGATGCTATATGGACCATTATTATTAGGGGATCCTTTACTTTACCTTCCTCTAAAGTTAAACCATAGTTCTTCAGGTTTATTCCCTCTATTGCATTCGTTATTGCACATTCTCCGGATTTATATAATAGAGGAACTCTGTTAGCATACCTTATGATCTTAAACTCGTCTATCCTCCCCCCATAGGCTACCCCAACTTCTACTATGAAAGAGTTACCTTTATAGACTGCAGGCCTCCTTACATATGCAGTTACAAAGTCTGGATCATACAGATACGTTAGGGATCTTATTATATTATCCTTTCCCATAGTAGTTATGTACTTGGATGGTATGGCCTTAACTTTAGCTTCCTGTAAGACTTCATAAAGCTTTTCAATTTCATCAAAACTTAGTTTTCTTGGATCAGTATCTTCAGATAAACCAGCCTTTCTTAGTATCTCAAGAGCAGTTTTATTTCCTATACCATAGAATTCCTTCATTAAGAACCTCTTAATATTGCTGTATTTAGTATCCTTCAACATCCTCTCAAAGGATCCTATCTCTATTCCATGCGGATGTGGTCTTATTTCCTTTAACTCGGGTACTATGTTTGAGATCCTCTTGTATTCAAACATCTCTCCATCTGGATTTATATATGTAATCCTTGCATGTGGGTTAGCAAGTGCAGTAAGTTCTATGTATTCATCTACGGACTGTCTTCCCTTTACATATTGGGATTTTATGTATACTGTTACGGAAGTTCCACTCTTCTTGTTCCAGGATATATATTTTCTCTCTTCGACTAATGGTGTATTATCTTTTACGTTTATCTTTATTTTATGCTTTATTGCTTTATCAGAATCTGGAGTCTTTGTAATAACCTCTATAGGCCTTCTAGTAGTTAACTGAGAATATAATGTTATTGCTGATGCACCTATACCTTGCTTTCCTCTAGTACATACGTATCTATGGAACTTGGTTCCAAATAAGAAGCTTCCATATATTTCTGGAACTTTTTCATAAGGTATTCCTGGTCCGTTATCCTCTACGACAACCTTAAACACATCCTTGGACATCCTTATTATCTCAACATATATATCAGGTAGCACTCTTGCTTCCTCACATGCATCTAGTGAGTTATCTACCAGTTCCTTTACAGAAATTAATAAAGCTTTCCTTAGGCTATCGAATCCTAGTAAATGTCTGTTTTTTTCAAAAAACTCTGCTATTGAAACTCTTTTAAACTTTTTATACAGTTCTGTATATTCTTTCGGATTATCATCACTCATTTAATTAATATATGTTATCAAAATTTATAAAAAATGAATCCTTATAAATAATACATAGCTTCTTTTTCTTTATTTTCAAATATTTTCTTTATTTCTGTTGCTTTTTCAAATACCCTTGTATGAGGGGTTCCTGAAATTAGTTTATTCAGTGTATAATACGCTGCTTGTATTGATACATCATCCCCAGTTATGTATAGGTATCTATCAGTAATGGAAACCTTCGCACCCGTTCTCTGTTCAATTTCTTTAATTGCCTTACCTTCTTCACCGATTATCCTTCCTTTAATCCTTCTTAAATGATTGATTTTTTTGCCAAAAACTTTTTTTAGATCAAATTCAAGTATATCATAGTCACCATTATATATTTTTTCGCAAATTTCGATCGAAAAGTTTGCTTTTATACCTTTTAATGCTTTTTCAAACCTATAAATATCATAAAATTCCTCAAAATAGACTTTTACGAGATTCTTATCTCTATGAAACTTTATCCTGTTCCTTTCTAGGAAGGATTTAAGTAGGTTATAGTCTAACTCCTCTATATACACATCGTACGTGTATCCCATAAAATTTGATTTATTATTATATTTTTAAGTGTGATAGGATATATGGATCTAGGTTCCTAGATATCCTATAGAATACCTTAGCCCTTAATCCTTCTTCTAGAGTCTTTCTACTCGTCTTGTAGAATATTCCTATAGGTATCCTAGAATCCTGTTTTAAATTATAATCATATTCCATTGCTCTCTTTAATGCTTCTTCAAAGTTACTATAATCATGGTTTATGTCTTCAAGCTTATACATACGATCTTCATAGAACTTCCTCGTATCATGGAAGGTAATGCAGGGCTGTAGAATATCTACGAAGGCGAAACCTTTGTGTAGCAAAGCCTCCTTTATTATATACTTTAGATGGTCTATCCATAGTGCATACCCTCTAGCTACGAAGGTTGCCCCCGATGCTAGGGCTAGTAGGATTGGGTTTAAGGGTTTTGTAAATACGTTCTGTCCCAAGGATTTTGATGGAAAGTCTTCTTCCGTAGTAAAAGTATGCTGCCCTACCGTTAAAGCAAATATTTTATTGTTATGAACAAATAGCTTTATGTCTGGATTCTCCTTAGAAGCTGAAACGAAGTGTTCTATTCCTTCATTATAGGTATCCCCATCACCCTGGAAGACGACAACGTTTAATTCTGGATTAGCAAGTTTTATTCCAATTCCACTGGCCAAAGCCCTTCCGTGCAATCCGTTGAGTGAACTAAGATTTATGTAGTCAACTATCTTTGAGGCGCATCCTATTCCAGCTACTACAACTACTTTCCTGGGATCTATCTTACCCTCTTTCTCCAGTTCTTCTATTGCCTTATTAAATGCAGTTAGTATTCCGAAGTTAGTACAGCCAGGACACCAAGTAGGAAGAACTTTAGATCTTATTTCCATTTTATTTCTCTATTTCTTTTATTTTTCTAATAATTTCGGCCGGAGATATAGGTAAACCGTTATGTTTCAATAGCCTATTTTCGATATATATTCCACACTCCCTCATTATAAGCTTTCCAAGCTGTCCAGTTAGGTTATTTTCTACTAATAATACTTTCCTTGAACCCTCTATTATTTCAGAAACTTTCCTTGGAAAAGGATTCAAATAGCTTATGTGTAAGTATCTCCATCCCTTTAAACCTTTAAGGGCTTCCATTATTGGCATTTTTGAAGATCCCCAGCTTACTATTAAGTTATCACCCTTTCCATATATAAAATAGGGATCTAACCTGTAGATTTCCTTTTCGATATGAAACATCTTTATTAGCCTTTTAGCATGCATCCTTTCTGCAAGTTTATGATCATCAAATATTTGAAAACCAAATTCATCATGTTCATAAGAGTTTGCCTTTACTATCGCATTTAATCCTGGTATAGCCCTTTCTTTATACCCTCTTTCAGTTATTTCATAGAGCTTATAAGTTCCCTGTTCATTTAAATTGATGAACCTTTCGATAGGAACGTTTGGTACCTCTATTTCATCAACGGAGATCCTCGATTCAGCTAAGAAAGTATCGGATAGTATTATTACCGGTATATTATACTTATATGCTAAATAGAAGGCCTCGATGGTCCTTCTATAAGCCTCTGCAGGATCCCCAGGAGCAACAACTACCTTTGGAAATTCCCCATGTCCTATGTGGATAGAACTCAAGAGATCTTCTTGAGAAGTAGAGGTTGCTAGTCCTGTGGATGGTCCATATCTCTGAGCCCAATATATAACTATTGGGATCTCCGCCATTCCTGAAAAGCTTATTCCCTCCCCCATTAGATCTGCTCCTCCACCCGATGTACCTACCATTACTTTAGCTCCTGCATAGGAAGCTCCAATAGCCATGTTTATCACTCCGACTTCATTATCGGGTTGATAGACTAAAATATCGTATTTATCCTTTAGAGAAGAAAGGATATGTAGAACGGGTGTTGCGGGGGTCATTGGATAACCAAAATATATATCTAAGCCGGCGGAGATTGCACCATAAGCTATTCCTTCTGATCCAGATAAATAATATTTTTCTTTCCTTTTTTCAGGTTTTATATTAAATATTGGTTTTATGTCTAGTTTAAATACTTCCTCTATTATTCTTAGATTTATACTATCCTTTCCTTTCCTTTCATAAGCTTCCATTAAGCTATCCTTCTTAAACCCTAAGATCTTCCAAAAATAAGATGCTAAAACTGTGTTCTCGTACCTATTGCTAATATTATTCTCACTTAAGAACTTTCTTATATCAAAATCTAGTTTCTTCTCAAAATTTATCGATTTATCACATATAACATATCCGTTTTCCTTTAGTTTTTCCTTATGCAGATTAACAGTATTTTGATCGAATGCTAGTATGAAATCTATTTCCTCATCGAATGAAAACACTTTATCCTTTGAAAATGAAACTATGTTGTAGTTATGTCCACCCTTTATTAGGCTCTGATAGTATCTATAGTTAAATACGTAAAATCCCTCCTTTACAAGGGAGATGGAAATGATATCGGATATAAATTCTATACCCTGGCCTGCCTGACCACCTATTAAAATATTATACTTCATAGAATATTCTTATATTGATTACATAAATTTATGGATTTTGTTAGTATCATTTAGTAGATAGCCTTACATCTACTGCAAAAGCATTGGATTCGTTTATCATTAGGGGATTTATCTCTATCTCTCTTAATCTCTCATTTTCGTATAGAGTAATTAGCTTTTTAGATATATCATATAGAAGTTCTAGGTTTATCTTCATCCCTCTATATCCAAATAGGACTTTAGATAACTTTAACCTCCTTAAAGAAGCTTCCATTTCCTTCATTTCAAAGGGTGGGACGAGTATTACATAATCCCTAAGTAGTTCAGTGTATATACCACCTAACCCAATTAGGAATACTTTTTCAAAGGTAGGGTCTTCCCTTATACCTATAATAACTTCTATATAGTTCCCAGAGATCTGCCTCTGAACTATTATATCTCTATCTTGGAATCTCCTTGATAGATAATTATAACTTTCCAATAGTTCATTAAAATTATTGATGTTTTTTATTATTGCCTTTTCATCCGTCTTATGTAATACATCTGCTTTTATTACTAATGGAAATTTAGGATCCTTCGGTATTTCATTTACCCAGTATTCTGGTATGGGAATACCATACTTTTGCAATAATTCAAAGCCTTCTTTCAGCATTTTTATACTTCAGGTATAGACTAATTGAACTTTAGCCTTATTATCCTTTTCTAAACCTTCTCTCGCCCTATACATTTCCATAAGAGAATAGTATTCATCTGTGTTAAAAACCTTTATCGATTTCTGTAACTTAGAATCCTCTAATAAACTTTTAAGTATATATCCTCTTATGGGGACGAATATAAAGAAACTTTCAGAAAAGATAGTACAAGATTATATTTCAAAGGGTGGTATTATGGCATATACGTTAGAGGAGACTATCAATTATACAGAAAGGTTTCTGGAAGCAGCTGAAAAGGGTAGATGCTTGGATTTATGTCTAAAATCATTGAATAATATACTATATACCATAACAGAAAGCTTTTCACAGCTCCCTAAGATAGATATAAAAGACTTATTATTTTTAGAAAGGAGTTTATATAAGTATATTGATGGTCTAAGATATTTACAGAGAACTTTACGTATAAATCCCGTTATAAGTTGTAGACAATACTGTTCAGAAGAAATTACCGGTATATTGATGGGAATTATAAGGGGTTATTTAAAGTATAGACTAGCAAAGGAAGGATTGTACCCGGAAGAATATATGGAGGATTTCTGTAGTTACGCTAGGAAACTGAAGGTTACAAGACCATATGAGGTTCCAGAAGAATATTTATCATTGGTTATATGGGGTATAGCAGAAAAAAACCTAAATGAAAGGTTAAGGGAAAAAGGCTTAATATAAAGATCAAATTCATTTAATTATTTTAATCTTCTCTGCAAAAGCAAACGCTTTTCCTCCTTTATGCATAGGTACCCTACTTATATCTTCCCATCCATACCTACCGAATCCCTTTGCTTCCCAATTTACGACTTCACCTATATAAAATATATCTTCTCCAACTTCGAGAGAGTCCGTTAGCTTACATTCCATAAATCCAAGGGAATCCTCTATTATAGGTACATCCAGCTTCTTTCCAGAAATAACTTTTATACCGAACTCTTTTACTTTATCTATCTCCTTCCCAGATGTTGTTCCAACTTTCCATAATAGGTTTATATCTTCTATTATGTTTATAGAGAATTGTTTGTATTTTTCTATTAACGAGTTTGTATAGTTTTCTTTATAAGAGGCAAATCCAACAATCGGTGGTTCTTCTGAGACGGGTGTTATCCATGATACAGTTGCAAAGTTTATTTCACCAACCTTAATGCTACCCGATCCTACTGCAACTACAGGTCTAGGGTGTAAGAGGTAATAGAATTTCATTAAAGTTAAGTTATTTCCCAGCATTAAAAATATATGAGGAAAATGCTCCTAATACCTTCAACCTTTACTGGAGAGAAGAGAGATAAGAAGATAAGGATATTTTTGATATCGCAAGTTGCAAGAGCAGCTGTAACTTTTGGAATAAATGAAGTTTGTATTTATTATGATCCTGATCCTAAATTCGATTCCCATGGATTGGGTAGGTTCTTAGTTAAGGTCTTGAAGTACTTAAATACACCTCCTTACTTGAGGAAGGTTGCTTTTCCATTGGATAAAGACCTTGAGGAGGTTGGTAGTTCATTACCGATAAAGGCGGAATACCATAACGATAGGAGCAGATACGAGTACGTATATGTATTAAAGAAAGAAGGAAACGAATATTTAGTTACAAATGGAAAGGAGGAATTTAAAGTTAGATCAAACAAAGATTTTCGTACGAGAATATTAGTTTACGATAAAATTAATAAGAAGTTTGTAGAAAAATATGAAACAGAAAAATATTTTGGCTATGAAGTATTTTATTATAATAAACCTTTACCTATGCTTTTAGAAAAATTGAGAAAGGAAGGTTTTTATATAATCGGAACATCAAGATTGGGAGAGGATATAAGGAAGATCGATCTAAGAAAGAGCGAAAAGGTTGCAATAGCTTTTGGATCCTTTGCGAGAGGTTTTGAAGATATGTTTGGAAATAAGTTTAAGGAGATGTTTGATATAACAATAAATGTTGTACCAAATCAATTAATTTATTCCATTAGGACAGAAGAGGCTATATTTTATACCCTGGCTGTTTTAAGGTATAGGGATATTATATAAGATAAAATTTATAACTACCAAAAAGTAATAACTATACTATGGGGGTCAACAGATATATAATAGATGAATTAGGACAGACCTCTACAGGTGCTAGGGTTTATATGATAAAGGGGGTAAATTTAGATGACATATTAGAATCTAGATTCAATCTATCTTCAGAACTTAATATGAAAATAAATGAGCTAAAACTAAGACTTAATAAAGGAAAAAATATTGTTTACAGAGCATTTGATCCTTTACAATTTAAGTATGTTATTTCAGAGGGAACTGATAGAACGCCCGAATATATATCACAACAGGATCCCTATAAGAGTGATACCATATATGCAGGATCCTTGGAGAAAGCTATGGAACATGCAAGAGAGCCATTTAAGGAAAGAGGCCTAGCCTGTCTATCTCTATATGATAAAGATAAGTTAGAGGAAGTAGATTTTTATGCCTATAAACCAAAAACATCTTTTAAAGATGCACTTTTAGGAGTCATCTGTTTAAGTGAATCTTATCTTAGTGATATCTATAAGAGCTTACTAGAATTCGATTTATTATCATCAAGAGGGAAGTATAGATAAATGCTTTAAACAATTCCGAAGAATTTTAACATTATCTCAAAGAAATATTCTAAAGCTTTTTCCTTTTTCCCCTTCTTCCAAGATTCGTATTCCTCAGAAAAGAAATGATAACTGGATAGCGGCATATCAGAAACCCTCAATATTGCTAAGGCTTTTTTACCATAATAATTAGTAATTCTATAAAAGCTAGATACTTCCATATCTATCGTAGCTACCCCAATTCCTTTAAGATATTCTAAAAACTCCTTTGTTTCCGAATAGGGAAATGGTACAGTTGCATGTAATTTTGAATGAATATTAACTTTGGCATTAGATGACAACTCTAATATCCTATTAAGTAAATGTTCATCTGCCTTTGGAATTGCCTCTGAAATATCTATATACCATGAACTAACATCTTCAAAAGGAATCGCGTATTTCGGGATATTAATATCTCCCGTTATAACATTATCGTCTAGAGATCCTGCACTTCCTAGGAATAGTATTTCCTTTATATTTTCAATTAGGCAAAGTATTCTGATTCTTTCTGTGAAATCTATTAAACCTCTTCCAGTAAAAATTACAAATCCCGATCTATTGTTCTTTTTAACATATAGATTTCCTTTGAATGGCTTTAATAGTCTATCTTCAGATTTTATCCACTTATATTCTATATCTATATCCTCTAATCTCTTTTCAAAATCATCTGGAAGATTATGTTCAACCGGAAGAGGAGTTACAATAATCTTATCTGTAAATTCTGATTCTTCAATTCCAAATTCTATTTTAATGATTTTCTTCTTTAGTTCTTCATTTCTTACGAAATCTCCGTATACCATTGGATTTCGTAGAATTATAGATTTTATAATTTTTATAAAAGTCCGGGCGGGGGGATTTGAACCCCCGACCTGCCGGTCTCTGCGGCCATTTAAATCACTACAGCCGGCCGCTCTGCCAGGCTGAGCTACGCCCGGTATGTTATATAATATAAATCAATAAATTATTTAAGCTCTTAACTTATCCGTTATTGGTTTTAATAATAAGGTTAGCAGACCTATTATTGTTCCAAAAACTGCTAAATCATAAAAACCTACTCCAACAGCCATTCCAATTGAGGAAGTCAACCATAAAGAAGCAGCAGTCGTAAGGCCAACTACCTTATCCTCTTCTTTAAATATGGTTCCTGCTCCTATAAAACCTATCCCTGCAACAATATAAGAAGCTACCCTTGCGGGATCTGCTCCAGGAAAAGCTTGAGAGGACAATATCGTGAAAATTGTTGCTCCTACGCTAACTAAAATATGAGTTCTCACGCCTGCTGGTTTATGACGATACTCCCTTTCTATTCCTAATAAAGAAGATAAAAATGCTGATAAAAGTAGCTTAAGAAGGTTTTCTAGTGTCCCCATTCTTCTTTTAGGAGATCATAATACAACTCGTCTACAAAACCTTCCCCAGGAGTATAATTATGCCTTCTTAATTTTCCAACTAACTTAAATCCATTCTTTTCTAGAACTCTTTGAGAAGCTTTGTTGGATTCAAGAGCTCTTGCCCAAACCTTATTTAGATTTAAGTATTCAAAAGCATACTTTAATGTTAATTTTACTGCTTCCGTAGCATATCCTCTATTCCAATAATCTCTCCAGATCCAATAACCCAACTCTGCGTGTTTAGAATAAGAGTCTATCTTATGTAAACCAATTAAGCCAACTAACTCATTTGAAGAATTTTCAACAATACAAAACACTATATTCTCATCTTTATTCTTCACAATATTTTCATACCATTTCTCTTCATCTTCATAATAGATAGGTTGCCATCTACGTTCTAGATATTTTCTTAATTCAAAATCTCCGTAATATTTCCAGATTAATTTTATATCATCTTTAGTTAAGGTCCATAAAGAAATTTTTTCTCCTTTTAAAGCTAAATGACCTGGCATTTCTTTAAGCTATTATAGTTATTGAAATTGTATTGGAAGCTGCAATTTTTTCGCTCATATATAGATAGTTATAGACAATTGATGCTGGAGGTAATGAGAGGACTTTTTGCTTTATCTCTTTTGGTATTTCAATTGTGTAAGAAATTATTATCTCCTCCTTTGGTTTTATATACTCATAGCTCCATTCTAGTATAGTTTCTTTATCCTCCTTATAAACTCCAGATGGTGAGGATACATCATACTTCTTTACTTTCAATTCACTTGGTATCCTATCCCTTATTATTACATACTTTATTGGTAGAACGCTTTTGTTCTTAATATAAATTGCAACTCTAAGTATTCCCTCATTTAAAGATAACCTTACTATTTCCTTTCTGATCTCAACATTTGGTCTTAGTAAACCAATTAAAAATGCTATAAATAAGGCTACTATTATACCTAGAACCAAGATAAAATAAATATCTATTTGTTTCTTTATTACATAACTTTCCTGAGGTAACAGAACAATTTCCCATCTTGCATATATTTTTCCATCCCTTACTATATATTCCTTTGGATAGGGATATAACCTATAAACTAATAGATCCCAATTACTATATGGTATCTCATACTCGTAGATCAATATCTTCGTTGTAGAGGGGTTAGTTATGATTATATAACCGTCCCTTTCCTCTATCTTTGGTGTAACAACTTCTTTTAATACCGTTAAATTGCGCTGAAGTATTATATTGCCAGCTATAACCTTTACCTCAAACTCCGATACATTTAGGCCAGTTGGAACAATAAAGCTCTGTTGAATTATGTTAGTACCTGGAGATACGTTTGCGAATAGCTCTTTATACAAACCAAAGGAGAGGTTAATGTATATAGGTACGGTAATTTCGAAATCATTTGGATTATAGATAGAGATAAAAATAACGAGGTCCCCTCCCTCCTTAACCTCTCTTTCCGGATATATACTTATCTCCTGAAGAGATGGTTGTTTAAAATTTTCTGGAAGCTTATATACTATAAAGGGACTTAAATATACCTCTGAGCTAGTCTTAATTCCGTCATAAAATGATACTAAAAATGAGGCAGCTTTGGTAGTCTTTATGGAGGGTCTTGCATAAATTGTAATGGTCTTTCTTTCGTTCGGCCCTAAGGATCCTTCCTTATCATAATAAACAATTATCCAATCTGGAGAAATAGTGTATATAACATAATTAACCGTATGATTTGCAGGATTTATGAGATCTAATTTATATATCGAATAGTCGCTTTTATTGTAAAAATCTACATAATTTTTAATAGCTTTTGGTATACTTACAATTGGTTGGGTTTCGCACAGTATATTTTTAGGAGTTGATAGTATAAAAAGTATAGATAACAGCACAAAAATTACTTTTTTCATTAAAGATAATAAAATAACATTATTTAAAAATTTGAATGAGCCCGGGGGGATTCGAACCCCCGAAGGGTCTACCCCATCGGGACCTGAACCCGACCCCTTTGACCTCTCGGGCACGGGCTCATTACATATCTTTATATATAAGTTCTAAATATTTTTTATACCACCTATTCCAGTATTCTTCTGGGGAAATATTAAGATTAAACTCCTCTAATAGCTTCTTTACAATATCAATCATTCTTTTACTCTCCCAGAATACGGGTTCTGCATTAGCTAACTTTCTATACTCTATTAGCTTCCTAAACCAGTATTTGGCATTCTTTAGATCTTCTTCCTTGATTAGATAGTTTTCTACCCATCCTCTATGGAATCTACATACTCCATAATTTTCTATGGCATATTCATACAAGCCTCTCTTAAAGCAAGCTTCAGCATATTCCTCTGGTTGTTTTGCCGTAAAGTGATAATCAGAAAAGTACTTCCCATGCATTATAATTGGTAAGATCAATCCTAATGTCCAATAAAAGTTTTGAGTTATATCATATTCCTCTCCAAACGGTATATAAATGGATATATCTTTTATATTTAAGTTCTTTGCAATTTTTCTAATCCCTTCTCCTAATATTTTTATTTCTCCTTTTGCAATTTTTTCAATCAAACTTTTTGCTATCCTATAGTTCTTTTCTGAGTAATCCTCTTTATATTCGCTTATATCTAATATAGGCTTTTCTGATAACCCTAAATCTTCTGGTTTTATCAAACCCTTTGATAAACCTTCCATAACTGCTCCTAGAACAAATCCCAAGTATATAGCATCGAATCCGTAATCATCACAAGTTTTTATGAGATCCCTTACTAATTCTCTATTGAATATTCCTATAAATGGTCCTAATCCATTAGCCGGCTCATAATCTATCTTCACATTTTTCTCTATTTTCTTACATGCAGCTACACATTTTTCCCCACAAGTATCAGATGAAAAGTTATAATCTTTTAACAAGATGGTTTCTACAAACTTCTTATAGAAATCTTCTCTTCCTTCTTTTGATAAATATATATTCTGATAGTTTAGGTAAGGCAAATTACCTCTCATAGATGGATAATTCCCCCTAAAGGTACCGTCATCTCTATACTTTTTAGTAGCTTCGAGAACTTTTTGTATATCGTATTGGATTACTTCTACTTTGTTATCTCCACCTATTGATAATCCAACAACGTTATGTGCCCTATATAAAACACTCCCTCCCCCACCCCTAGCAGCGATATCTACTACCTCCGGCTTATCTGATCTAAAGGATACCAGGGCTCCATAATCCGTATTTGCAGAAGCTAATCCGACTAGAACCACTCTAAACTTTTTCTCTCCATAGAGGTCTTTTAGCTTTTTATATAGCTCTATGGATTTTTCAGAAATCTTTTCTGGAACTTTTTCTTCTAAGAATATTACGTTATCGTTTTCTATAATAATGAAAACCTGTTTTGGCGATTTTCCCTCAATTACTATTGCATCAAAACCAGCTAACTTCACATACTCACCTAGGTCACCTATAGATGAAGCATGTATTCCACCGTGTAACGGGCTTCTAAAGACAAAAACACCTCTCTGTATTCCACCATAATTTAGCTTTCCAGTTCCAAATACAATAACGTTATTCTGGCTATATACCTCATGTTTCCAACTATTATACTCTTCTAGATGTAAGTAAATACCGAGGTCTATCACCCCTTTTATATTTGGATTCTCTATAATCCTTACCTTACTTTCCTTTTTCTCAACATTTATGAACAGTACCCTCATTTATATTTTCCTTATCTTTGCAATATAAAACCCTTCTGTGTCATTATCCCACGGCCATATCCTTAAAGTATATTTTATATCTGAGAAATATCTCTCTCCCCTCCATTCTAGTATAGGTTCGGATCTCTTTAAGTTTGGAACTTCTATCCTCTCTATTCTCGCATTTTCCCTCTTATATAACAAGTAATTAACAACCTCTTCATTTTCTTCAGGTTCGATCGAACATGTAGAGTATACTAAAATTCCATCCTCCTTTAAAACATCGAAAGCAGACAGTATAAGTTGCTTCTGTAATCTCGAAAGCCTTTGGATCATCCTTTCGTTCCAGATTATAAAAGTCTTAAAGGATTTCCTTATAGCACCGGTCCCCGAGCAGGGAGCGTCTAGGAGAACTTTATCGAAAGTTATGTTCAGATCCTTTATCTTCCTCCCATCCATATGTAATACCAGTGTATTTATAACTCCCTGCTTCTGTAAGTTGCTCGATAGAGCCTTTAACCTATACTTATCAACATCCACAGCAAGGATAATACCCTTGTTTTCCATATGCATCGCCATTTGAGTTGTCTTTGAACCTGGCGCTGCTGCAAGGTCTAATACAGTTTCACCAGGTTTTGGATCTAGTACTATTGGAGGTATCATAGATGCTGCTTCCTGTGAATAATAGTAACCCAATTGAAATTCTAATGTATTCCCAATATCCCTCCTACCTGGATGGCTAACCCAGAAACCATACTTATAAAAGGCTATTCTTTCTATCTCCCATCCTCTCTCCTTCAACCTTTTGAGTACATCCGTTGCCTTTATTTTTAAATTGAAAGGGTACTGCCTTAAATTATATAGGGAATCTATACCAATATTAGTTTCCCCACTTACTATCCCCTCTAGATTTTCTGGAAGAAGGTCATCAAATACCTTTATTGTATTTATCCTTATAGCTTTCTTAAGAGGTCTTAGAGAGAAATCTATAAATTTTTCATATAATTCTCCAAGAAGTTTCCTGTAATGATCTTCAAAATCTTTTTTTATTCTAATTTCTCTATTTTTCACTCTTATATTCTTCTTCAAAAATCTTCTTCAATCTATCTGCTTTAGATTCTCCGATTATATTTGCTAACTCTACTTTCTTGGCTAAAACTATGTTCTTTATAGTCTTGAACCTCTCTAAGAGGTTCCTAGCTAGAGTATCCCCTATTCCAGGTATCTGCTTCAATATGTTCTCCCTTATCCTGTCTGGATCATCTTCCTTAACGGCCTGAGGGATTAACGGTTTCTTATATATACTTTTTGCTAAGATATATAGATAGTTAGACGTTTCGATGAAGTTCTTCGTTTTAATTATAGGTACCCTATACTCGAGTATTATCTTCAATAGTAAGGATCTTATATAGTTTGGAGAAAGCTCTGGAGTAATAAAAATATCTTCCTCTTCCCCTTCTAAGATTAATATAGCGTTCTTATCCCTTAGCTTGTTTAGTTGATCGTATAACCTTCCATCTGCTATGGAACTTATGAAATCTAATATAGTCTTTCTCTCTATTACAAAGTCACCGATTATATAGTCTCCTACCTCTAGATTCTCTAGCCTTATTATAACATCCCTTTCTGCCAAGGTCTGTAGTACTCCAGAATCCTTTTCTTTATAGTCAGCGATAATAATGGGCATTGTTTCCTGATTGTTGGTTTTTTCCTTCTGATCTATTGTTGAAAAATATTTTGATATACCCTTATCTACCTCTATCCTTCTTTTTTCATTATCTATTTTCTTCTCATCGGTCATAGTAACGGGCTTTAGATATTTCTTTAATTGTTTTATAATTTTAAACATCTTTCTCTCCTTATTGATAGCAACCCAATAGAACCTCTCATCAATGCTCTTTTTAGTTACCAATATAAGGACTTCCCCTATTTCACCCCTTCCGGTCCTACCTCTTCTCTGTATATACCTTATTTCAGATGGAACTGGTTCGTAAAATATTACAATATCTACTTTTGGTATATCTATTCCCTCTTCCCCTATTGAGGTTGCCAATAGGACGTTGAATTTCCCTTCTGCAAACTCTTTTAGTATCTTAACCTGTTCTTTTTGTCCCATCTCCCTCTTGCCTATAAATCTCCTCGAATCTATTCCTTCCTTATCTAAGAGTTCCTTTATTTTTTCTAAAGTCTTTCTTATTTGAGCAAAAACTATTATCTTCTTATCTCTATTTGATCTAATTATTTCTAAAAGCTTGTATAATTTTGGATGCTCTTTTCCATTGTTAAGCAAATTTTTAGCCAAATATATTGCTTTTTTTATTCTTATATCGTTCAAAACTAAATAGTCTGCTCTACTCTTTCTCATGCTATTTTCCATAGATCTAAAATACTCTAAGAAAGTGTAAAGGGTCTGGGTTTCCAATAGCTCTATCGAATGCAAGATCTTCAATATCTCTCCAGCCAATAGAAAAGCATACTTTAGTCTATTATCAGGATTTATATCTATCTGCTTCTTAATCTCTTCTATCCACTCTAAAGCATCCTTCTTTCCTCTTTTTATAGAGAATTCGGGAATGATATCTCTAATCTTTTCTAATCTAAATTCTATTGCCTTCTCAAGCAAATCTCTAATTTCTAATATCTCTTTATCTAACTCTACCTCTATTTTTTCTATCTTTATTGGAGCAATATACTTTCTAATATCTTCCTCTCTTCCAGTCCTTATCTCAACGTTCTGTATGTACAAGTTGTTGATTACTTCCTGTATTCTATCTATATTCCATCCTGGAGAAGCTGTAAGTCCTATTATCCTAGGATCGCTTGCCTGTTCTACGAACTTCCTTGCAATAAAGGTATAAGCATATTTCTTTATAGCCCTATGAGCTTCATCGAAGATGATAGTAGATGCGTTATAGAAGGTTACTTTTCCATTTATTAGATCGTTTTGTAATGTTTGGGGTGTAACAAATATTATTTGAGCTTGTTTATAGAGGTATTCTCTTCTACTAGGATGAGTTTCCCCAGTTATGCAGATAGCTTTTTCCTTATATTCCGGAAAGATCTTAATAAAGTTATTGTAATGTTGTTGCGTTAGTGGCTTTGTCGGTGCTAGGAAGAAGACCTTTTTATCAGGATACCTCTCTAACCTTTTTAAAATTACAAAAAATGCAATTATTGTCTTACCAGTTCCTGTAGGTAAGATTATTAGAGTATTCCCATTTAAACATGATTTTAGTATGTTTTCTTGGTATTCCCTAAGTACAATTTGCATAATTTCTTAATTAAACCCTATTTTAAAAAATTAATTATCTTTCTCTGATAGGATTCCTCTATAATAAAATTAAAATTGTTTTTGAACCTTTCCAATATTTCCTTATCTTCCTCCCTAATACCTATCAAGATTACGTTCATCTTCCCTCTTTTCTTTCTAATACTTTTATATTCCTGTAAATTCTTCAGTATATCAGAAATGAATTTTTCTCTAGTTCTTTCATTTAAAAACCAAACTATCTCATCGTTACCTTCATAATTTATACCTTTCCTAGATACCCATATAACTAGGCTAGCTTTAGGCATAAATTATAGTTGTATTTTAAATTTTAAGATTTGGATATTCGTAACATTTTATACCTAAATTAGAAAAATGTGTTCTACATGCATTATTTACTTCTAATATTTTTTCCATTTTTGGAATTCTATCTATCTTTAAGTATTTAGCTATATATCCTAAATCATAATAATACCAAACATTCATCTTAGAATCGCATCCCAAGATTCTTTCAATTATCGTATTCTCATCCTTATCTAAACTGAAGTTCTTCCTGTTAGCATCAAAATACTTTAATGTTAGTTCATCGTATAAGTTTCCCTTATATATCGGGCCTATCCTCTCCATTTTATTCCCACATATTTTACATCTTTCATCTTCATCAGATTTATATCCACAGTTCCTACAATAATATACGAAGCCCAAGTTATCTATAAGGTACCTTATCTCCCTTGACCTCTTAGTCTTCCTAAAGAATATCCTATAGTGATGTCTATAATAGTAGGAGAATACTGGTACTAAGGCTACATCAAACCTGAGGGCTTCCTCAATTACATACTTTGAGAGAACCCTTATACCGAACTCTAAATAAAAATCCGTTTTAAAACTTATAACCCCATACTTCCTAAAGCAGGCTTCCTTCCTTGATCCAGAAAGCGCTGAAATATCCGTAGCTGTTACGCCAAGCAAACCACCGTTCCTTAAAGAAAATACTGCAGGTTGTATGAATCCTACAGGAGAACCAAAGGGATCTATATCTATATAATCGAAATGCCTACTATACATAACCTTCCTACAGTCCTCTCTTAAGATCTCTATGTCCCCTTCAATTTCATTAATCTTAAGGTTTTCCTTTATATTATCTATAGAGCTCTCCCTTATGTCAACGATTGTTAAGCTCTTAACTACCTCCGGTATCTCTTTAAAGATCCTAATGCTCCTTATACCAGTTGCTGCCATAGAATCCAATATTTCAAATTTCTTTCCAGATATATCATAAAATGATTTTAAGATAATTATAGTAAAGTCCCTGTTTATTTTCATATAGGGGTTATAGAATACTTTAGATTTTTTTGATAAAACGATTTCAGGAATATCTATCTTAGCTCTTCCTTCAAAAAATATCATTTATTTATATCTACATATGCCTCATTCTCTTTTTCTATTATCTTTACTGAAATTTTAGTTGGAGGCTTTTTAATACCTCTGGACCAAACAAATTCATTTAGTCTTGCGGATATCTTAACTTTTTTTCCTTTTATAATCCTTTCTATAGTTTCCCTTAAAGATTTTATAGCCTTCTTTGCCCTTCTGTTTAATGGAGCCTTTAATACTTTATCTCTAATATTTATAGTTAGTTCCCTTATCTTTACTTCTTCCTCTTTAGGTTCAACCTTTTGATTATTTTCAGGCATAATTAACTAAATTAGGGAATCTTTTTTAAGATTTTATTAAGTAAGGAGGATCTATTATATATGATACAGAGTTTTAAACTTGGAATAAGGGAAAGCTTCGTTCATTCGGTATCGTCCTTCCTTGCCGGTATATTGTTAAACTTCTTATATATATTTGGTATAGTAGGAAGGGAAATATTCTTTATAATGTTGATCTTAAGTATTATAACAACGTTAGTTATAACGGTAATAGTAGTTAAGTCAGGGTTCCTTTACCTTTTAGGCTGGATAGTTGGGATATTTATAGCATATCTCTTTGGACTAATTAATGAGTTTAGCTTCCTGCTCTTCATATCATTTCCGATAGTAGGATTCCTTATGGGTATCACAATAAAAATAGGAATATTCCTGCTAAAGTTACTTATCTTAATCTTACTAGGCTCCATAGCTTTCCTTCTAGTGCTCTCCCTGTTTATCTAATTTATAAATTTAAATAAATATAAGAACTTCAAATGAGCATTAATGGAGTAAATTGGATGCTTTTTGCAATCCTCAGTTCTATAATGGCCGCCCTATCAACGATTTTTGCAAAAATAGGACTTCAAGAGGTAGATCCTATAGTTTCTACAACATTGAGATCGATAGTTATAATGGTCTTTTCATTAACCGTTATGTTTTCTCTAAGAAACATGGAGGTAATTAAAACTTTAAATAACAGTAACATTGCCTTTATTATAATTAGCGGGATAGCTGGTAGTCTATCATGGTTGTTCTATTTCTTAGCGTTACAAAGGGGAAATACAACAATTGTAGCAGCAATAGATAGATCCAGCATAATTTTCGTTTTACTATTTTCCATGCTATTCTTAAATGAAGGTATTACGTTAAACAAAATAATTGCTATATTCCTAATTTTGATTGGGTTATTTCTGTTAATATTTTAGAGATTTAATCTATAAGGTTTTATTTATAAGATGAAAGCTCGTAATATAACTTCCTTACTGATTCATCTACATCCAATAGGTTCCTTCCTTCTATATAGTTTATTAAGTCCTTAGCTATCTCTTTATAATTTATTCCGTTTATTTTTTGAAGTATAGAGGAAACATAACTTACTAGATCGTATATCTTCTCAAGATCCTTATGATTCCTATAATCACCAGAAATTATTCTTCTTAGAAGACTATATCTCGTTCCTTCCAATAGATATTTTTCTTTTTCATAAGAGTAAGTATCGAGTCCAGAAGCAAGCTTAAATCCGATAAGAGTAGTAACAACAGGAAAAATAAAAGGTATTAATTCTGGGATCTTACCGTTAAAGGCAAGATAAAGTGATATCATAGTACCACCAACTGTTAATCCATTAAACAGGTTCATTATATTCGTATTTATTTCTATATATTTATTTTCCAACCCATTTTCATATAAGAGATCTGTATCTTTTTTCTTAATATCAAGTAATGTTATTAGTCTTTTTCTATATTCAGTATCTATATTGTCTATATATGCCTGAGTTTCCTTAGCATTCTTTGAATTATTCGTCATCCTTATTATATCATCCAAATTGGGAGATGTTTTATCCATTCAGCAATGATGTTACAAAAAAACTTTGTTATAGAGCTATGCGGGGGCGGGGATTCGAACCCCGGACGGATCTAATCCATCGGGACCTAAACCCGACCCCTTTGACCTCTCGGGCACCCCCGCTACTTCGTTTCCCAGCCTATTCCTTTTTCTATACCTAAAGTATTTTTAATTATATCTTCTATTATGTTTTTCTCCTTTTCCCTTATCTTTGATAGATTATGGGCAAGCTTTAAACCAACAGGATAGGATACCTTATTAAAGATGTTTTTAGTTATTCCTAAAATTTCTTCATCCGAGAGTTTATCCCAAGCTTCAACCCTATAGATATGATCAAAAGTCTGTGATCTTATATATAAAGCCTTTACTCTAAAATCTTCGAGATCTTTTGTAAATATTCTCGTACAAAACCTTTCATATGGAAACTTGTTTAGAAGTACAATAAAATCTGGTCTATTATCCCCAAGAAACTTGGAATGTAGTATCCTTTTTGCAATAGATAGCATCTTTCGATTAGTACTTTTAAGGAAGTTCTCTTTAAATTCCTGAATCCTTCTGTTTATTTCCTCTACAGGCGAGCTATCGAACTTCCCAAACAGGATGTAATCTGATAGTATAGATCCATCAATCACTATATATCCATTTTTTACCTCATCCAATAACTCATATTCTAAGTTCTTACTAACTAGGTTAGCTATACTAGATATCTCCATGCTCTTCTTCTTATTCTCTTCAAATACCTCTATTAATATATCGGGAACTAATAGGAAATCTTTTTTCTTAATTTCATTCGTACTAGAAACCGCAATAGCCCTAGCATAAATATAGGATAAAGGACCTACTATACCACTAACATAACTTGAATCTATATATGTAACCTCATCCTCAAATCCCTCTATAGAATCTAAATCTACAGTCTCTATACTAAGACTCTCTTCAGAGAACATCTTTTTAACCTGATTTACCTTCTCTATTATTTTCTCTATATCCTCTCTATCCAACATAAATATCTTATCTAAAATAAACTATATAAGTTATCTCTATTAGCTTCCAACAACCTATTCCTTATACCTAAGAAGTCTGCAGCAGACATGAAGATGTTCTTTATATCTCTATTCAATTTTTCGATATAATTTAGATAATCCTTTGATCTAGCTATATGATGATCGAATATTATTTTCTCTATTTCTGTATTTCTGACAACATCAATCAAGTTATTTATGTTAGTTTCTTCTAACTTCCTCTTCCATAAATAATGGTATATTGGTGGACCGGACATTATCAAGACCCTTGGATTCTTCCTTATTATGAAATCCTTCGTTTTATTGCTTAAAATACCCTGTATATCGGAAGCAAATATCATTGAGTCCTTCCCATACTCTATATATACCATCAGAACCTTTCCTAACTTAGATTTCTCTTCTCCATGCCAAACACCATTAGAAAATTCTATATATGTATTCCCTATTTCATAACTCCTTCCATCAGAAAACTCAACTTCCTTTAAAACCGATAGAACATCCTTTCCCCTTAGATATTGAGACTTGTTCGTATCATTAAAGTCCTTTGCCAATATTCTCTTTCCTATTAAGACCTTTATATGATCTGAAGCTGGATGGGGGCAATGATCCCAATGATAGTGTGTAATGATAAATAAGTCGGATCTCTCACCTATTTCTATTATTTCATTTATTTTCTTGTCTAGTTCTGCTATCTCTTCTTCAGTAGGAGGTAGGCCATACCTTACTGGAGCTATAGATATCGAGGGATCTATGAATATCCTTATATCTGTCTCTACTAAAGTTGCCATAGATCTCGTTGAAAAGGAATCAAAGGCTATCGGTCTTATCCTCATATATACCCTAATAGTTTGGCGGTTTTTATGTCTAAATAATATACCTCATACTCGTCCTTAAGTTTTTCATAGATCCTTCTAGACAATATACCCGTCGGGCATGTTAGCAAGTATCTTTTCCCTTTCTCAAACTTTACCTTATCTATATCTCTTATATCAACAACTATGAGATCTTTTTTATCTGGTAATCTAATATCTTCCCCTTTAATATCATCCAATGATTTTATCTCATAAACCTTCTCAATTTCTTCATCAAATTTCATGCCTATCTTAAGGAGTTCCTCCTCAACTATTTTCCTATCAGGCTTCGTAGTTGGATGCCTTTCTATTTCACATATTTCGGGAGCTTTAAAATCATAGAATCCGAGTCTCTTTGAAGTTTCTATAATCTCATCTTTATTAAACCCTATTAAGGGCCTATAAACAGGTATTGAAACGAAACTATTTAATAAATTTAGGGAATAAATGGTTTGAGAAGATACCTGTCCTAAGGATTCTCCCGTAACTATCCCATCATACTTAAATTTCTTTGAAAATTCTTCAGCAATTTTATACATTATAAGCTTATATAAGACTTGTCTATACCCTTCCCTAACCTTAAACAAAATGTCTATATCTAGGTCGTAGACAAATAGTCTTGAATCTGGAAAATATTCCTTCATAACGTTAAAGGATCTTATAATAAACTTCAAGTAAGACCTTCCAGCTATGTTTATGAACAAGAAGTCCAATTTCATACCTCTCTTACCCATCATATAGGCAGCTACCGGGGAGTCTATTCCTCCTGAAAATAGTACTATTCCTCTCCCTTCGGATCCTAAGGGGAGTCCGCCCGGTCCGTATATTACTCTGTCGTATAGAAAAGTGGAAAAGTCATGTACCTCTATATATAACGTTTTATCCGGGTTCTTTACATCAACCTTCAGGCCAAATTTCTTTGATATATGCTCCCCAACGATCCTATTTAAATCATAGGAAGAAACTTCAAAGCCCTTCCATATCCTCTTAGATACAACCTTAAAGGTTCCCTTAAAACCTTCAAAAAATTTTTCAGAAGATTCCTTTATACTTTCAATATTGGATTCCGTCTTAACCGAGGGATAAATGGTCTTTATTCCAAAAACCTTCCTCAATCTTTCTATCCAACCTTCATCATAATCTAATATAAATATCCTCCCCCTACCAACCATTAAATTTTCCACATTTATCCTCCTACCTATATCTTCTTTTAACATTTCCATCAGTTTCCTCTTAACTCTCTCAGATTTTAACCATATCTCATCAACACCTATTAATATTGAATTGTATATCATATAATGAAGATAATTTTTAGTAAAGCATTTATGTATCATAATAACCCAAAACATATTGAGAATAGAGATAGGTTAAGACCGATTATTAGACTGATAAAAGAGGAAAAAATAAAGTATGAGAGACCTTACAATTTAAACAGAAAGATATATAGATTCTTATCTTTAGCTCACTCATGGAAATACATAAAGAAAATTAATAGGATCTTTAAAAAGGCCTATAAGAAAAGGAAGATCATCTATATTGATAAAGATACCTATATATCCCCAAGATCCTATCTATCCTCTTTCTATTCTGTTTTATCTGGAATAAAGGCAATAGATATAGAAGAAGAGAGAATATTTATCCCAACTAGACCTCCAGGACATCACGCTGGGAGAAACGGAAAGGTTAATTCGACCCAGGGTTTTTGTATATTCAATAACATAGCAATAGCTGCAATGTATGCGAGGAAAAAATATAGAACATTGATCTTAGACGTAGATATACATCATGGAAATGGTACGGAGGATATTATAAAAAATAAGAAAAACGTTTTCTATATTTCCACCCATGCAAGGGACTACTATCCATTTACGGGATATGAATCCTACTCCAACATAATAAACTATCCGTTAGATTGGGGAACAGACGATAAGGAATATATAAAGGTCTTTAAGAATGAAATAGAACAAAAAATAAAAGAGATAGATCCTGATATTATCCTAATATCTTTAGGGCTCGATATGCACGTAAAGGATCCTTTGTCTGTATTTAAAGTTACTGAGGAATCTTATAAATATGTATTTAAATCCTTAGGGGGTTATAAGACAATCTACTTTCTAGAGGGAGGGTACAACGAAGAGGTAATTTATATTATAGTTAAGCACCTATTAAAACTATGAACTTCTATATCGGATTTTCGATTTCCTCATACCAGACTGAAGGAAACAACCTCTTTACTGACTGGTATCATTTTGAGGGAAAGAAGTTACCTAAAAGCGGAAAAGCATGCAATCTATGGGAAAGATACGAGGAACTTGTACCAATATTAAAAGATTTGAATGTAAACGCCTTCAGGTTTTCTATAGAATGGTCTAGGATATTCCCCGAAAAGGAAAAGATAGATTATAAGAGCCTTAGGAGGTACATAAAGTTTACTAGTCTATTAATAGATAACGGGATAGAACCCTTTGTTACCATATGGCATTTCACGAATCCTAAATGGTTCTTAGATAATGGAGGATGGGAGGAAAAGGGGAACATCGAAGATTTTGTAGAATATGCAGATACTATAATCTCTAACTTTAGTAAGATCGGTGTAAAACACTTTATAGTATTCAATGAACCATTGATATATATCCTATCATCATACGTAATAGGAAACTGGCCCCCATTCTCTAAGCTATCTTCTATAAAAGAGATTAACAAGATCAAAACGATCTTAGACAATATACACAGTGCATACAAGGA
>MWMI01000007.1 GCA_003568775.1 Candidatus Nanoclepta minutus
ATATTATACAGATAAAGAATCCTTACTTAATAAAATAAAATGAAAAAACTGATAAAATACGTTGAAAATTTCCTAAAAGATAATAAAAAACTATTACCATATACTTACTTCAGAAAATATGATTTTCAATTTTATGTAAAATTATCCTCATATATTTCATTATTTTTTGGAATAATCTCTACCTTATTTTTGATCCTGATCTTTTTAATCTTTTATAAATACTTGGATATCGTTATATTTTTGTTATCCGTTTCCTTTGGTATAATAGTCTTTTACATTTCACTTT
Source organism: Candidatus Nanoclepta minutus (assembly GCA_003568775.1). GTDB lineage: Archaea > Nanobdellota > Nanobdellia > Nanobdellales > Nanobdellaceae > Nanoclepta > Nanoclepta minutus. The sequence continues at coordinate 287 of MWMI01000007.1, forward strand.
TCTACTTCTATATATACCCAATTCTTGCTAAGGAAGACTATAAAAGAGAGATAGAATTGAACCTCCCGTTTCTAGCATTATATATGTATACCTATGCAAGCTCTAACACTAACCTTATAGATATATTTAGGGTTATAGCAAAAAGGAACGAACTTGGAAGCTTATCTAGGGAAATAAAATACTTAGTCAACCTCATAGACGTCTTGGGATACGACCTATCAACCTCTTTACTTATTTTGGCTAATAGAACTCCTTCTTATAGCTTTAAGGAGTTCTTATATGGCCTATACTCTGTTATCAAAGGTGGTGGCAACTTAATAAGTTTCATAAAAGAATATGCAAGAAATTCTATCAAAGACTATGAAATAACGTTAAAAGCCTATAATGAAAGGATTAGTACTCTGATAACTCTCTACTCTTTTATATTCGTGCTATTCCCACTATCAATATTAATAATTTCATTTATAATAACCTACATATCAGGAAACGTCTCTATATTATATCAACTATACTTCTTCTTCTTTATCATCCTCCCTCTGTCCTACATATCCTATCTATATTTTATAGAAATAATACAACCAAAAATTCAATAGGTTAGTGGACGCCTTCGGGTATTCCCTTCCTTTTCCTTATTTCATTCACTACTTCCGTCTCTAATTCTTTTGGTAACCTCTCAAACAACTGGTCTTCAAGATACCATACTCCCTTTCCAGAAGTTAAACTCCTAAGCTCATCAGTGAATCCAAACAGGCTCGCTACGGGAACCTTTGCCTTGATAACCGCCCTTTCTTCACCCATATCCATACTTATTATTTGTCCCCTCCTAGATGATATCAGAGATACAACGTCTCCAACGTTCTCTGGTGTTAGGTCTACCCTAATTAACTGGACTGGTTCGTAAAGTGCTGGATTCTCCAATATTGCCATTTTGATCGCATCCTTAGCAGCTGGGATTATCTGTGCTGGACCTCTATGGATCGCATCTTCATGCAATACTGCATCTATCAGTTTTACTTTCAACATGACACATGGTTCCCATGCTAATGGTCCATTATCCATAACTTGCTTAAAGGCTTCTATTATATACTCTATAACCTCCGGTAGATGGACTATACCTCTTGTCATATCTATGAAGAGGTTTCCCCTATGTATCATCAACGTTCTCCTAGCTTCCTCTTTATCCAATCCTATCTCAGCAAGTACCTTCCATGTATCCTCCTTCCTTATCCTTCCCTCCGGTAACTTACCTTCCCTTATGTATTCCTTTATCTTCTCATAGACCTCATATGGCAAAGGTTCTACCATAATGTATATCTTGTTATGCTTGTTTGGAGACTTTCCTTCATAAGTTTGAGATGCTTTTGAAACGGATTCCCTATAGACTACTATTGGTTTTCCAGTTACTACATCAACTCCAAAATCGTTCTTAACTCTATATTCTATTATCTGTAAATGCAGATCTCCCAATCCTGAAACCAATATTTCACCTGTTTCCTGATTAATTTCTACTTTTATAGTTGGATCTTCCCTCTCGAGCAATCTTAAAGTATCTATTAACTTTGATAGATCGTTCGGGTTCTTTGGTTCAAAGGACTTTGTAACTACTGGTTCTAACCAATGTTTTATTTCCTCGAATGGTTCTATGCTTTCTGGATTTTCAACGTTACCTATTACCGTTTCCCCAGCGTATAATCCCCTAACCCCGATAATGGCAACTATGTTTCCAGCAGTTATTTCATCTACAGGTATCCTCTGTATACCCTTCCACATAGCTATTTGCTGTAACTTTATCTTCCTATTTTGAGATGCCAAATAAACCTCATCTCCCTTTCTTAAAGTTCCTGAAAATATCCTACCTGTTGCTAGCTCCTGCTTAGAAACTTTATCTATTATAACGTTAGTAACGTTTATTATTAATGGTCCATTTGGATCCAAGTTAACCATTGCCCTACCAACTGGAGAATCAATATCACCCTTCCATATCCTCTTTATCCTATACTTCTGTGCTTCCACGGGAGAAGGTAAATGCTTTACTACCATATCTAATACAACCCTTTCTACAGGTGCCTTTTCTCTAACCAATTTCTTTAAAAGTTCCTTATCATCCCCAGCTTGGTTATATATTTCGATTATATCCTTAAAGGAAACCTTATTTTTTTGCATATATGGATATGACAATGCCCAATGATATTTTGCAGATCCAAAGGCTACAGTACCATCTTGAACACTAACTTTCCACTTATCTTTATACTCTTGCGGAGAATACTTTTCTATCAACTTATTAGCCTCGATAACGATCTTGCTTATTCTCTCAATAATCTTATCTGGTGATAACTTTAGTTCCGTAATAGCCCTATCGGTTTTATTTATGAACAATATTGGCCTAACGTATTCCTTTAAGGCAGTTCTGAGTACAGATTCCGTCTGTGGCATTACTCCATCAACAAAGTCAACTACTACAATCGCTCCATCTATAGCTCTACAGGCTCTAGTTACTTGTCCTGAGAACTCTATATGTCCCGGTGTATCTATTAGGTTTATAAGGTATTCTTTACCTTCGTATTCGTGAACCATAGATACAGCAGCTCCATATACTGTCATCTCCCTCTCTCTTTCCGTTTCATGCCACCATGTAAACATGGCCTCTCCTGCAAGCTCTTCAGCAAGCATTCCAGCCCCTGCTAATAAGTTGTCCGTTAAAGTAGTTTTTCCATGATGTATATGCGCTATTATCCCTATATTCCTTATTTGTTCAGGTTTCCTCATTAATTCCAATACTTTTTGTGTAAGTTTAGTAGTCATGAAGTATATTTTTTCATTACATTTTTAAAATGATTTTCAATGAAAATACATTGAGGAATAGATCATTTGACCTCCCTTTCTTCTATTCTATCATCTTTAATTACTCTCTCTACAAAAGGCTTATTTAAATATATAGGTTCGGGATAATATATCTCCGAGGTCCTGGCTTCACCTTTTAAGAAAACCCTATAACCACAATGTTTACATCTTCCATCCTCCAAGTTTACTCTATATACCGTAAAACCCTTTCTTTCAATTACAGGTTTGCCACAATTCGGACAATATGTATTCTCTAACTCATGGCCTGGAACGTTTCCTATATAGACGTATCTTATTCCCTCCTCCTTAGCTATTCTTGCATGCCTTTCTAAAGTCTCTATAGGTGTTTGATACAGATATGATAGCTTATACTCTGGATAGAACCTTAAGAAATGTATGTTCGATTCCTCCCCCATTATATCGTAGATCCTCTTACTAACCTTCCTAGCATCTTCTAAGCTATCCCCGATTTCTGGGATAACTAAATCCGTTACTTCAACATGGACTTTTTTCTTATATAATTCCTCTATAGCATGCAAAACAGTTTCAGAATAATTTAATACAGATATGTACTTCCTAGCAAATCCTTCATTCCCATTCCCCTTTATATCTATTGTAACTGCATCAACGAATTTAGATATAAAATCTATTAATTCGTCTGTAAAGTAACCGTTTGATACCCATGTTACCTTCATACCTTCCCTTTTAGCTAACTTAGAAACCTCATAAGAAAATTCTGCATAAATACTAGGTTCATTATATGTAAAGGTAATAATTCTTGTATTATTTTCTTTAGCTAACTCTATTATTTCTTCCGGTTCCAGCTTTATACCGACTATCTTCCTCCTCTGGGATATATCCCAGTTCAAACAATACTTACAGGCAAAAGAGCACCCAGTTGTCCCTAAGGATAAAGCCTTAGATCCGGGATAAAAATGGTATAAAGGTTTCTTTTCAATGGGGTCTAAAGCAACAGCTATGAAAATACCCCAATTAACAACTAAGAGTTCATTTTTAATATTATATCTAACACCACAGAATCCTGAGTAATTGGGGGGAATCTTACATTTTCTATTACAGGCCTTACAGACAACTTCCGAATCTTTCCTCTCATAAAGTAATGCTTTCATAAAAATATAAAATAATAGAACTATCTTAAATCATATTGTATGAAGATGCCGTCCCAGTCTGATGGATGATGATAACAAAAAATTCAGATATAAATAAAAAATTATTTAGAAAGACTATTCGGCCTCTTCTACTCTCCTCCTCTTTCCACCTTTACCTTTAATAGGCAACATCGTTATTAAAATGATTATAATCAGTATAATTGCTATAATTACAAGTGTTAATGCTATATAATACCTCAAATCTAGTATCATTGCTGCCCTATACTTCTCAACAGTTTCGTATACAACGTTTCCATTAACATCATACACTTTTATCCTCAATGTTACATCTTTTCCCAATGGCTTTATCTTTATTGGTAGCCTTAATTCTTCTCCCTTTCCACCAATCTTTACAGAATCGTTATATTCAACATCCGCTCCCTCTGCAGATACTGAAACTCTATAGGTCATTAAATTCTCCAAATTAGACCTAAATACTAAGTTAGCTATAGAATAGTTTCCTACAATCAACTTGGATGGTCCTTCAAACGATATCTGAACTGGTATTTCCTTCTTTATAGAAACTACATCTATATAATAGTTGTATTGCCTTTTTGCTATTCCACTTAAGATACTAAACGTTATTAAATACCTTCCACCTTCTAAGTTATCTGGAATCTTTAATACCATCCTTATTTCCCTTACTTCATTACTATCCAATTCTATTACATCGGATTCTTTATACAGATCTAGCTTTGTTGAATTTGCTATTACTTTTATCTGAGCTGGCTCTTCTAAATTCCTTACTAATAACCTAAACTCTACGTAATCGCCTGGCTTTATCGTATATGGATAATTAGATATAGAATAAACTTTTATTGGCAGATATTGTTCCTCTGATATTATAACATCCCTCTCTATCCTCAATTCTTCGAATACCCCCCTAAATACTGTGAATACTAGTTTATACTTGCCTGGCTGTACTGATAAGAAGTTTATTGGTAAATTTAAAGTTCCTCTCTGTCCAGGTAATATCATTCCCTGCTGACTCTGTGATAGAACTAAGTTTCCTTGCTGATCTAACAATTTAAATACTATATTTACATACTGGGAGTAGTCTAATGGATTGTATATTTCTACAATAAAGTTTTTAATAGCTCTATCAAATGTAAATGTCCTATCCTTGGTTATATCTGGATAAATAGATTCTACTATAAAAGCCTTTCCCTTTATATTGGATACTAGAACTGTAAATTCATCAGATGATGTTAATAGGCTATTTCCGTAATTAGCCTGATAAGTTGCCTGTATATAATACTTACCTTCCTCCGAGAAAACCCATCCTGGAACAGTATAAGGTAATACTATACTTGAGTTGATCGTTACTGGAATTATTTCCTGGTAAACTATTTTACCCTGTCCATAGACTACAGACATCGTTAAATAACCAACGTTTCCTATTATACTTCCACAATTACTGCAAGATAGGTATAGTGTTAAGTATAGACCATTTTTGCTAATATAATCGAACGATGCTTCAGTGACTTTTCCCCCAATCTGTACGCTAACCGTTTGTGCGAATACTAATGGCAGTACTAGTATAGATATAGCTAGAGCTATTAACTTCCTCACCATTTATATGAATATTAAGAAATATTTATAAATATTTCTAAAATTGTTATCAATAAAAGATAATTATTTTATGGAGCTACTTCCAGGTATAAACTTAATTATATCATCGATGTATGGATACCTCAACAGATCCGCCACCTTTTTTGCTATCTCATATGGTTTCGTATCACCGGGTATAAGGACAACATAATTATAAGTCTTTTTAGATACGGACTCAGGTACCCCCGGTATTAGATCGCCTTCGAAACCTATAGCAACCTCTAAGTCTGTTCTAACATAATTCTTCTTCCCATAGATCATGAAGGATCCTCTAGGGAGATATTCTCCGGAAGGGGCCTTTTTGGATACCTGATCTGGAAGGACATAATAAACCTCTATAGAATTCAGTTTCTCCTTCCAAGCCCTAGAATATGATCCAACAAACTTAGCAGCTTCAAATATATCTTCTTCCTTTGCATTCTGACCATCCTTCAATATACCGAATGGGGATCCATGGATATCTGCATGAAATACAAGGTCGTTCTTCTCTAAATATTTATTTATTAGAGTTTCGTTAGATGATGCATCCTTCCCAGCAATCAAAAGAAAATTATTAGATGTAAAAAACCATCTAAACTTTTCATACCATCTTTTTCTAACCTTTCTCTCAATCATTGATTTCTCTAACAATATACTTTCCTCTATTTTCTCTAATTTATTTTTGTTATTCTCAATTTGTTTTTCCAAATTGTTTATTTTTTTCTTAATTTCCTTTATTTTACTATAAATTATATTCAAATTATCGAAAATTGATATTCTAGGATCTATTTCTATCATTTTTATAACAATATTTATAAAATGCACACCTCTTACATTTATCAAGCTCTTTTATAACACCAGGATCCTTACTATTCTCTAAAATATCTTCTACTTTATTCTTTATATAAAAAACCTTGTTCAATATTCCCTTAGAAAAATAAACTTCTCTTTTTTCCTTTTTCTTTAAATATAATATAACACCGTGAGGTATATCATAATCTGGGAACTCCTTTTTCATTAGAAGATAATAAGCATGAATCTGAATCAGATGGTCTCTATTCATTTTTCCAGATTTTATTTCATACGGAATCATTATTCTCTTATATTTTTCTATCCTATCTATCCTCCCCAATAGGTTATATGCCTCGGATCTAACATCTATCTCCGTTAATATCTTCGGTTCAAGCTTATCCCAAAGTTCTATCCCGTATATCCCCTCCATCCGCATATGTTGATAGACCAACTTAGCTCTATCCTCTATATCAAACATAATGCTCGAAAGTACGTTTACCTTAAGGTCTTCCAGATCAATTTTTAATTCCTCTATATCACTATTATACTTCTCTACTAGCTCTTCGAACAGTGATAGAACATAATCCTTATATAGATTTAGGATATACTGAAAATCGTAATCATCATCTATCTCATATACAATCTTATATTCCGATTCATTTAAATTATCAAATATATCGTGGATCATTTTTCCTAAAAATATCTGATAGTTTGTTTCTTCCCTTAAACCCAAAATCCTCTTTAAGTATACTTTTCTAGGACAAAAATTATAGTCCGTTAGATCTGTAACCCTAACATATACCATTAAAAGATAAAAATAAATAAAGGTTTATGAAAATGTTCATTTCGGGAAATCCAATGTCTGGTAAAACTTCCCTCATAAAGAGGTTAATTGAAGACATTGGAAAGGATAAGTTCTTTGGATTTTATACTGAGGAAATTAGGGAAAATAAAAAAAGAATCGGTTTTAAGATAGTGACAACCTATGGAGATGAAAAAATTTTATCTAAAGTAGATATAATAACTCCATACAGAGTTGGTAAGTATCATGTAATAAAAGAAAATTTAGATGAAGTTTCAAAATATATGATCGAAAATTTGGAAAAAAATAGTAAAAAGATAATTATAATAGATGAAATAGGCCCAATGGAGATGTATTCTGAAGTCTTTAATGAACTCATAAGAATAGTCCTTAAAAAGGATATAAACTTGATAGCTACAGTTCATAGAAAACTCCTTTATATCGTACCAACATACATATGGTTAGAAAGGGGAAATTGGTGGGACTGGTATAACTATATAAAGAACAAAATAATAAAAGAAATACTATGAAGGTAAAGGTAAGTGTAAACAAAGAAACCTGTATAGCTTGTGGAGCCTGTATAGCGGTTGCGCCGGAGATATTCAAATGGGGAGAAGATGGAAAGAGTGAGCCAATTAATGATATAATAGAGGATGGAGAACTAATAAATAAGGCTAAGAAGGCTGCATCTGTATGTCCAACTAACTCAATAAAAGTTGAAGAAATTTAATTTAAGTTGAAAAAAATATATTATAGTATAATTAAGGAATTATGTATAAATTGTGGGGCTTGTGTAGTAATATCTCCAAAATCTTTTACAATAGATGAAAATAAGAAAGTTATAGAATCAAAAAAGTATACGGAAAACTTAGAGGAAATTGAAAGCATACTTCTAGCTAAAAAAGTTTGTCCTACTGGCGCTATAGTTACCGAGGAAATTTAATAAATACCATCGAATATTAAAGATATTATGAGTCTGTATGAAGGTATTATGTCTGTACTGAAGAACTTTGGATTTTTTGATATAATACTTCCTTTTATACTGATCTATGCATTGATTTTTGGAATACTAGCAAAAACACAGATCTTAGGTGATCCTTTTGAGAAGGATAATGAAGCAAGGGCTAGATTCGTAAGGTCTATAATATCCCTAATATCTCTCTCTATTGCATTTCTAGTAGTTGGAGCCTATAACGTTGTTTTAAGGATACAGGAATTCATTCCTTATGCTATTTTGTATATACTCTCAGTCTTCATGCTGTTAGTAAGCATGAGTGCATTTTATCTTCCAACTGGTGGACAAGTAAAAGAAAATGAATTTGAAAATTATAGGAAAGTTATATTAGTCCTTTCGATCATCATTTTCTCCATCCTAACCCTAGTATCTCTGGGAATTATCTCTGTACAAAGCATTCAGAGTGGATTAGAGAGTGGATTAAACAATGAAATAATTGGTCTAATAATAATATTTGGATTCATAGGATTCGTAATATATTGGATTACTAGAGAGGGAAAGAAAGAGGAAAAAGGGGCAAAAGGAGGTTCATCAGGTAAATAAAATGAGTGAGATAACAATTAGAGAAAGTTTTATTTCATATTTAGAACAATATGGGTTTTTCTCATTTATCCTACCATTCCTTTTAATATTTTCCTTGATATTTTTGCTATTAGAAGTAACAAATGTATTTAAAAGAAACGAAAACGATATCATAGGAAGAAGAATAAACATTGCCTTTTCATTTGGATTTGCCTTAACGGCAATTAGCAATATAGATATGGTAAAATGGCTAGTATACTTAATCCCAAACGCCTCTATTTGGATATTGGGGATATTTCTATTTATTTTAGCATTGGGAATAGCTACATCAAAAATTGAGATGCCCAGATGGCTTAGAGGTGCTATCTCTTTAATTGTTATAGGTGCTATTACAGTTATCGCAGCAAACGCTGTAGTAGGTGGAACTGAGGGTATATCGATGGGACCCATAGATTATTCAATACTATCAACTGCAGCAACGATCCTGATAATATTTGCAATAATAATTGCAGTTATAGCATGGGTGACCTCGGAACCAAAAGAAAAAGGCCAACAAACGTCTGGTTCTTATGGTCCATAAAATGGAGGTATATTCCTTATTAGAAAATTATGGAATATTCTCTTTTTTTGGGCCATTTCTAGTAATATTTTCATTGATGTATGGTACTTTAAGGAAATCTTATGTATTTGGTAAAGTAAAAAGCGTAGAAAAGATATATATTATAATAGCATTTGCCTTAACCCTTTACTATCTCTATAATTTATCCGTAATAGGATTCACTCAGAGGGTTTTATCCTTCTTCTTCTATGAAATGCTAGCATTGTTATTGATATTAATAGCAATAAGCTTCCTGTTTACAACAGTATCTCCAAAAGAAAAAGGTGAGGAACCAAAAACATCAGTATTATCTGGAATATTCGGTCTATTAGTTATATTAGCTTTCTTATATGCATCTATATCCTCTCCATCAGAAGTTGGGGAGGGTGTTAGTTCTACCATAAACGGAATATTAGATTTCTTAGTAACAAGTGGGTTATTGGTGATAATAATACCGCTATTCATAATAATAGCCGTAATATATTGGGTTACTACCCCATCCGGTTCGGGAAAAAGTATTAAAGAAAAATCAAGGAATATACTACTCATAACTGATTCCACTCTAGAGGATATGATCAAGAGACTGCAGGGGGGAGAACAAAAGTAGAAGTTTGTTATATTTTTCGCTATAATTTAGTTTATGGCAAAAGTAGTTAGCATAGACGCTAGAGTTCAGGACATAATAAACGATATAAAGAACGGAGAGAACTTTATAGTAGTAGATAAAAAAGGGAGATATAAAGGCATTATATCGAATGAAAGGCTAATAAGGTATATATTCAACCCAGATACAAAAATAGAAAAGATATATGTAAAAATAAAGCCATTAAAGACATTAAATTTCTTAGAAATTGGAAGAAAAATGATTGCATCTAATAGTAGAGTAATACCGGTTGAAATAAATGGAAAAATAGAGTTGATATCTATCTGGGATGTGTTAGAAAACCTATTAGAAATAGAAAGGGCTTATTTCGAGAATACACTAGCAAGAGATGTTATGAATCCTCCAGTAATAGTTAACGAGTGGGATGACATAAAGAAGATAATAGCTATGATGAAGAGTAAAGGTGTATCTAGGGTAATAGTAACTAATAGGGAAGAGAAAGCGGTAGGAATAATTTCGATTTCTGATATAATAAGATACTTCCTGTTTAAAAAAGAGAGAGCTACAAAAGGTGAACTAGAAGAGAAAGAAGAGAAGCTTGAAGCTAGATCTTTATTAAGAGAAAGATTAATATACGCAAAAACTGATGATAACCTTTATAAAATAGTAAAAATATTATCAAAAGACAGAATATTCGCTGTACCTGTGTTAGAGAACGAGAAGCCTGTGGGAATAGTTACAGCTAAGGATATACTAGTTCATTATTTATCCTATGTAGATAGGAGAAGCCTCCCAGTGATAGTACATGGTACAAGTATAGATAAAATAGATACTGGAATAATAGAGAAAAAGTTCAAGGATTTATACAGAAAGTTCAACAGAGTAATAGGGGATAAACCTAGGTTAATAGTTCATGTAAAGAAAGGAGAGAAAGGAGAGAAGAAAGGAATCAAAAGGAAATACTTTTATATAATAAATGCAAAAATAATTAGTGATAAAATAAAGATATTTGCTTCCGAAAGTGGATACGATTTTTCATCAACAGTTAGATCATTATTCAAAATACTAGAAATGGAATTGGAAGAAAAGAAAGAAGAGAATAAGGAAAGATACTATATAGAAAGGCTACTAAAAGATAGCTTAGAATATATATAATGATACTAATACCTGGCGATCCTATAAATATAAACAAGAACATAAAGGTTATCGGAGACTTCTATAGGAAAGACGATAGTATATTTGCAAAAACGATAAGTCTATTTGAATCAAAGAACTTCCTCATGAAGATAACTCCATTAAATGGAATATATATACCTAAAAAGGGAGATTCAATAATAGGAAAGGTTATAGATGTTTATGCAAATGGATGGTTAATAGACATAAATTCTCCATACGTTGGTTTCTTACTGGTTAAAGATGCAACAGATAGGTTCCTCGATGTTTCAAAGGATGACCTAAATAACATCCTAACCTATGGGGATTTCGTCCTAGCAAAGATCTCTAACGTTATGAAGAATAAGATAATAAACCTAACAATGAAAGAGAGAGGTTTAGGAAAATTAGATGGTGGTGTCATAGTCTCTATATCTCCAAAGAAAGTTCCTAGAGTTATAGGAAAGAACTCTTCAATGATGAATACTATAAAAAGTGTATTAAACGTTGATATGATCGTTGGACAAAACGGAAGGATATGGATAAGGGGTAAGGATAGAAGATCGGAACTATTAGCAATAGAAGCTATAAAAATAATAGAAAAACAATCACACAGAAAGAGGCTTACAATAACTATTAAAAAGTTTTTAGAAAAAAATAAGAATGCCTAGGTTTGATGGAAGAGAATGGAATGAAATAAGAAAAATATCCATAGAGTTAGATATCGTACCAAATGCTGCAGGATCTGCTATATTTAAATTCGGTGAAACTTGGGCATTAGCAATAGTAGATGGGCCAAAACCTGGAAAGATGTCTGCAGGATTTGAAGAAGGGCTATTAAGGGTAAGATACGATATGCTACCTTTCTCTGTTCCTGAAAGAAAGAAACCTGGGCAGGGAAGGAGAGAAATTGAGCTATCTGAAATAATTCAAAGGGCATTAAAACCTGCAATATTTTTAGATGAGCTACATGGATCTATAATTGATGTTTATGTTCAAATATTGAATGCTGATGCAGGAACTAGAACTGCAGGAATAAATGCAGCTTCTTTAGCATTGGCATTAGCTGGAATACCTATGAAGGATTTAGTAATTGCTGTAGCTGTTGGAAAGGTTGGGGAAAGGATAGTAATAGATTTAAATAAAGAAGAAGAGGACTATGATTCTGAAAAATTAAAGAATGATCCTGAAAAAAGCAAGTTTATTGAATATTATGGGGAAGGAAAAGCTACAGATATCCCGGTAGCAATCCTCCCATCTGAAAGGAAGTTTACAATAATACAATTGGATGGAGAAATTGAAAGAGAAAACTTAAAAAAAGCATTAAACCTTGCTTTAGAAAAATCCATTGAAATAAGAGAGATTATGAAAAAGGCTATTTTAAACAAATATGAAAGTTTAAAATTACCAAGGATTTAAATTAATTATTTATATGGTAGACTATTTCGCATATTATTCTATAATAAGATCGATCCCTGGACAGTTTAAGGTAATTGCGGATCTCTGGGGAATAAGGGATCCCTTAATTGGACCTATAATTGTAATGATAGTAATATTTATCTTTTGGTATTTAATAATACTATTAGGCGTTAAGGGTTCGTTCGGAAGGTTGGGTTGGGTAAGTGAAAATCTACAAAAATATTTAGCAATTATTATAGCAATAATACTTATGTTTGGAAT
>MWMI01000008.1 GCA_003568775.1 Candidatus Nanoclepta minutus
ATCTGTTGCATCTTTAACCAGTAAGAAACCAACGTATGGAGAATTTATGTCTATTAACCATCCATTTGCTGTTCTTATATTTGGAAATCCATTTGTTGCTTTAGCACTTCTAATAATGGAAGTTGTAGTTTATTCGAGAATAGAACATAGAATTTTTTATCATAAATAAATAGCAAAAGTTTATATTTTATAAGATACTATTATTCAAATTATGGATGCCCTTCAACCACTTTGGGATCTTTTCTTACCAGTGATACCACAAAATTATAAAATAATTGCACAATCCTGGGGTCTTTATGGACCGGCAGGAGGAATTTTAGCATTTCTAGCAGCTGTAGCATTAATATTTGGATTATTCTGGTTAGGTATGTTACTAGCCTTTGGAAAAATTATAGAAGGAAACCCATATGCACATAGAGCCTTGATATTAATAGCTGCTGGATTAGGTATAATAGGAGCTTGGTATGGTGCAGGTGTTATGTTCTATATACTATCAAACATAGCATATTTAATGGGATCCTTTGCTGCTATAATAGTATTTGGCTCAGTTATTAGAGCTTTGATCGCAGGATGGCATGGAGCTGGGGCAACAATGCAAGAAGCCATAGCACTTGAGGAAGCAGAAAAAGCAAAAGTATTTGAATATAAAAAGACTACAATTATGGGGGCATATGAATTACTGAACGAGATAATATTAAAGATATACAATAATAATCCAAAAGCAGAAAATGCAGAAATAGCCGAAAGCGTAATCGACTTCTTAAAAAAAGAAAAAGCTTTAGCAGAAAAGTTGTTTGGTTTCAAAAGAGGGTCTTTATATGATTATTATATAAAACTCTTTGGGAGCTATACTAAACTAAAAGATTATATAGAAAATAAAATTAAGGAATTCAGACAATACAAAACATAAATAATACAATATTTTTTGATATACTTTTCAACATTTCTAAATTTCTTCTACCTTCTTTTTTATAACCAAACTTTCTGCATAATCATCTGGATCCATTGTTATGATATATCCCTTTGAAACCTCTTCCAACTTATGTCCTGCCCTCCCAAACCTCTGTACCGCTCTAATAACCTGTCTTGGTGACATATACTGTATTACTGCATCTACATGACCTATATCAATTCCAAGCTCTAATGAAGATGTAGCAATTATTGCCTTTAACTTTCCTTCCTTAAACAACCTCTCATTCCTTTCCCTAACTTCCCTAGACAAACTACTGTGGTGTATTTCTATGGGATAATCCGGTAACCATTTCTTAAACCTTGAAACCAATAATTCTGCCATTTCCCTCGTATTTACAAATATTAAGACAGACCTATGCCTATCCAAGATCTCCTTTATCTTTCTTAAACTCCAAACTATTTTAGGACTCCATTCCAGCTTCCTACTTAATTCAAAGTCTTCTTCAGTAATCCTGGGATAGAATACCTCTATATCGTATCTCTTAACTCCATACCAATATGCAATATCAAAATCTCTATATCCAAAGATAAACCTACCTGCTAGATCTAAATCACCAATCGTTGCAGATAATGCTATCCTTTGAAAATCTCCAGCAAAGTTAACTAACCTCTCTAATCCCAAAGATAACTGGACACCTCTCTTATCATCCAATAACTCGTGTAACTCATCTACTATAACGAACTTTACATATCTTAAGTGATCCTTCAATTTTTTTCCTAAAAATAATGCTTGTAAAGTTTCAGGGGTTGTTATTAGGAATTCTGGAGGTCTCTTAGACTGTTTTGTCCTCTCACTTTGGGTAGTATCTCCATGTCTTACTGCAATTGAAATATCTAAATTGTTACACCACCAGTATAATCTATCTAAAAGATCCCTATTTAAGGCCCTTAGTGGAGTTATATAGATAGCCAAAATCCCTTTCACCTCTTCCCTCTCTCTTATATCTAGGATTCTTGAAAAAACTGGAACTACTGCTGCTTCTGTTTTTCCAGCCCCCGTTGGTGCAACTATTAAGGTATTCTTACCATAAAAAACTTTAGGAATAGCTAGTTCCTGTATTTTATTAAAGTTCCCAAACCTTCCCTTGAAAAGTTCTAAAACTTCCTTTCTTATATCCATACTTCCTTCAATAAGACTCCTTCAAGCGTAAATACGTTGTATGCCTTTATCTTCTTTGCTATAGGACCATGGAAATTCCCTACTTCCCAATAACCGGCTAGATCAGAAAAGGCAGGGAGTATTATAACCTCCCTCTCATCAAAAGTTCCAGAAACAAAAACCTTCTCATAGAAGGATTCACCAATAATACTCCTTATATTAATAACAAAATGATGATGTCCTATAACGAAAACTTTTCCATCTAAAACATTCCTCTTATGACCATGAGAAAAAACAACTTTACCTATTTTAATTTCCTTCAGTATCTTTATATTATCCTTCTTCTCAACTATCTTCTCTAAGCCCCCATCATGGTTACCCTTCAGGATGTATATCCTTTCAAAATATTCCGATATTTTATCTAAAAAGTATGGTATTTCCCTCATCTCCATTAAACTAACCTTCGGCACATTATGCTTTAGATCTCCAACAATTATCAGATTACTAACCTTACTCTTGCTATATATATCCTCTAACTTCTTTATCAAGTAATCGGTAACTGCTGGCAGGTTTATTCCTCCAGTAAACAACTCTCTCTCTATTCCAATATGTAAATCAGAGATTACTAGGTACTTATCCTTAAAGATTAATGCCTCCTTCCCGGTAAATTTAAACATTATTTTGCTATTGAATATTCTATAAATACTTTATCTAATACTTTGATTACATTTTTATCTAAATAATTCAATAACTTACTGAAATCTTTAAGTATCTCTTTTATATATTCCTTATTAAATTCTCCTATCTTATTTCCATCGTAATCATATAATAAGACCTTATCCGAGATTACTATCAGCTTATCTGAGAATACTAATAAGTTTAAAACCTCCCCACCTTTCAATAATATCTTAAAACTATACAAACTTATTATATCCTCAACTAAACCCTGTAAATAATCCCTAAAGGCCCTAATTAAGATATATATTTTCTCCTTAAATATATTATACTCTAAATCCTCTGTTTTTCCTTCTAAAAACTTTCTAATATACTGATTAACTTCTTCAAAGATATTCCCCAACAATGAAAACTTTTCCTGTATGATTTCGTTTATACTCTTCTTATAAATCTCTTCCAACCTTGATTTAAGGACGTTATATTCCTCAATATAATACATTATCTCTTCTTTCTCCTTTTCTCTATCTATTAGCTGCTTTAAAGCATTCATCCTATTAATAAAGCTTTCGGCTTTGGAAATCCATTCGTTTAAGTCTTTATAATCAAAACCCTCTATTTCTCCATGCTCATGCATTTTTCTTAACTTCCATATATCCTCCAAATCCTTTGCATAACTATCTTCCAATATCTTTTTCTCCTCAACAAATACCTTTCTTAAGGATTCTATCGTCTCCTTTGGATCCAACGGAGAGAAACCATATCTAACCAAAACTGCTTGAGCAGCTGTTAACATAGATACAGCAACATCATTAACTAATAAAGAATTAATTGTATTCCTTATTCTGTCCTTCGAATCTTTTAACATCATGTTAGCAACGTTCAGATGCTTTTCTGCAGCCTCTCTCGATGGCTTTAATATTCCCTTTAATAGTAACTGTTTCCAAGCTATAAATGTACCTCTATCGTAGAAGGCTATGCCATCTCTCAAGAAAGTATAAATAACTGGATTATATTCGGATAAAGCATACCAGAATTCAGTTAAAGTATAAACTTGAGGATGTATAACCTTCTTTGAATTCAAAAACATCTGAACTTTTAATGCTTCTGTAGTTACTACTTCATATAACTTAGCTTTTAGCTCTTCAAAAGTATGCATCTTTACATCAGTATCATCTATTATAACATAAACGTCTACATCAGACTTATCTACATTCCTTCCCTTTACTTGAGATCCAGCTAATGCATATGCAACAACATATTTAGAAAATATCTCTAAAAGGGAATTCTTATGTAATGTTACCAATTTAAATATTTCAAAGATACCTTTATCATACAGAATTTCTAGACTGGATAAGAAATCTAATAGATCAAATCTAGAATCCATAGAAATTTCCATTATATCGCTCATTAGTAATGGATGAATCCAAATCTTCAATCCTTTTTCTTTTATAAACTTCAGCGATTCTTCTAAAAATTCTGCCTTAAGCTTTATTTTATCGTTTATAGTATTCAGATCATAATCAGAAAGGATAATTATAATATGTTCGTATTCCCTTATTTCCTTCTCATGCTTTTCCCTTATATTATCAACGTTTAGCTTATCAATAGAAGAATATCTCAAAAGATCTCCTAAGAACCTTAAGTTTTCCTCCTTTTTACCATCAGCTTTTCCTATTCCAATTATTCTTTCTTTATCTTTAGATTTAAGAACATAATCCACGAACTCCTGGCTCATTAGTCTTTATTCTCTTACATATTTATATTTCTTTCCTCAACCATTTTAACATACTATTTATATCGATATCTGCTTTTTCTTTTTCTTCCTGTTGTTTAGTTTCTTCCTTTTTTTCTTCCTTAAAGCTTAAGTATTCTAAAATCTTGTTTCTCAATGCTTCTAATTCATTAAGTTCTACTTTTCTCCTTGGCAAGATAACCTTAATCCCATCTTCTTCAAATCTAGGAACTACTTCTAAATATATATGCTTACTTTTCTCATATTCTCTAAAAGTATTTATGGATAATAGATATCCGACCGGCTTAAATATCAATTGAAGGACATTTGTCAATCTTTTCGCTAAAATAATCATCTTAACTAAAGTTTCATCATCTAATAACTCTATCCTCTCAACATGTCTCCTTGGGAATATTAAGATATGGCCTGGGTTAGAAGGAAATATGTTTAAAACACAAACAATATCTTCATCCTCGTATATTTTAAAGGATGGTACTATATTCTCTGAAATCTTACAAAGACTGCACTCGTCCATAAACTTTTTATAAGGTTATCAGAGAAAATAAAGATTTATGCTAGGATATATATTAACTATATCTGGAATACTATTCTCCTCAATTGCTTCATATTTCTCATCAAAAGTAATAATAAAACATATCTATTCATATGCAGAAAGCTTCTATAAGAGACCTATAAATTTCCTAATGTTCTATACTGGTCTAATAATCAGTTTACCAGTTTACATATCTTCTATAAACTTAACAATACTAAATAAACCTCTATTAGGCTATTATATACTGCTTTTTAACGTTGTCTTAGATTTATCGATAGTCTTTGGAATACTCATATTATTTAAGAAAATAAGAAAGTTTGAGATTTCAAAGGATTTCATTTTCGCTTTATCTGTAGTTTTTACCCTACATTTATTCTTAATATTAAAGAAAAGTCTAAACTTAATAGACTCCATAATATTATTTATAACTTTTATATCTATTTCCATATTTCTAATTAATAGAGAGAAAGAAGAAAAATCGTTGAAAATAAGAAAAATTAGCACTATGGATTTCCTAACTATGTTACCTATTTTTATTTTATCTCTATCAATCATTTATGCATCTTCAGTTTTAATCTCTATGTTTGCTATAAACTTAAACAACCTGCTCGGTAGTACCCCTCTATCAGCCTATATTATAAATCTTATCAATACAATGTCTCAAAACGTAATTATTTCAATGGTAATACTAGAAGAGAGGAATAAAACGGAAGAAAGTTTATTACCAATAATTGGAGAAGCTATTTATACCTTTACAATATATATAGGAACAATATGTGGAATAAGTCCTATTCTATTCTCAGTTGAGATGCTTTTGCCAACAATATCTGCAATATTCTTGGTTTATATATCTTTAGTATTCCTAAACTTACTGAATTATGATATTCCCCCACCAAGGGAAGTTGGACTTTTAATAATAATCCTATGCATTATATTGGGCCTTTTGACAATGGTATAATTATAAAACTTACTGTATGAGAAATATTAATGAAAAGGAGCTCAAGAAGGTGGAAAAAGTATAAAAGGTCTCGATGGAAATGGCAAAAGAAAAGAATGAAAGAAGAAAAGAGACTTAGGAAACTAGCGAGACTAAGGGCTATATAAGTTTTTAAATGCTATTGAGATAATTATCATATATACCCCCGTATGGTCTCTCCTACAGAAACATGAAGTAGGGATCCCGTACGGGGAACAAATGTGGAGTATATCCGAAATGGGTAAGGTTATCCCAGATTTGCGGCCGTACTTTTCGGGTTAGGCCCGCGGTGGGATATACCCACCGAATTCCCGTTGATCCTGCGGGAGGTCACCGCTATCCCCGTCCGGCTAACCCATGGGAGGCAAGGGATACCGGGTAAGGTATCCCGCCGCACGGCTGAGTAACACGTCGGCAACCTACCCTCGGGAGGGGGATAACCCCGGGAAACTGGGGATAAACCTCCATAGGAGATAGGTGGTGGAACTCCCCTATCTCCGAAAGGGATGATGGTAATCCTCCATCATCCGCCCGAGGATGGGCCGGCGGCCTATCATGGTAGTTGGCGGGGTAACGGCCCGCCAAGCCTAAGACGGGTAGGGGCCGTGAGAGCGGGAGCCCCCAGATGGGCACTGAGACAAGGGCCCAGGCCCTACGGGGCGCACCAGGGGCGAAACCTCCGCAATGGGTATATGCCTGACGGGGGGACGGGGAGTGCCCTGGGGTTTATCCCTGGGGCTTTTCGGGAGTGTAAGTAGCTCCCGGAATAAGCGGTGGGCAAGAGAGGTGGCAGTCGCCACGGGAATACCTCCGCCGCGAGCGGTGACCTTAATTATTGGGCCTAAAGGGGCCGTAGCCGGACTGGTGTGACCCCTGTGAAATCCACGGGCTCAACCCGTGGGCGTGCAGGGGTTACTACCAGTCTAGGGGACGGAAGGAGCCGAGGGTATTCCTGGGGGAGCGGCGAAATGCTGTAATCCCAGGAAGACCACCCGAGGCGAAGGCGCTCGGCTATTCCGTTCCCGACGGTGATGGCCGAAAGCCGGGGGATCAAATGGGATTAGAGACCCCAGTAGTCCCGGCTGTCAACGCTGCGGGCTACCTGCCGGGGGGGCTAAGAGCCCCTTTGGTGGGACAGGGAAGCCGTTAAGCCCGCCGCCTGGGGAGTACGGCCGCAAGGCTGAAACTTAAAGGAATAGGCGGGGGGGCACACAAGGGGTGGGGTGTGCGGTTTAATGGGACCTTACACCGGAAACCTTACCGGGGGCGACAGCAGGATGATGGTCAGGCTAAAGACCTTACCGGACACGCTGAGAGGAGGTGCATGGCCGCCGTCAGCTCGTGCCGTGAGGTGTCCTGTTAAGTCAGGAAACGAGCGCGACCCGTACCCGCAGTTGCTACGGAAGGGGTCTCCCTTCCGGTACACTGCGGGGACTGCCGGGGAAACCCGGAGGAAGGTGCGGGCGACGGCAGGTCCGCATGCCCCGAATCCCCCGGGCTACACGCGCGCAACAATGGGCGGGACAGGGGGATCCGACCCCGAAAGGGGAAGGTAATCCCCAAACCCGCTCCCAGTCCAGATTGCGGGCTGTAACTCGCCCGCATGACGGCGGAATCCCTAGTAATCGGGGGTCACCATCCCCCGGTGAATACGTCCCTGCCCCCTGCACTCACCGCCCGTCAAGCCAACCGAGCTGCCTCTCGGCTAGACCCAGCAAAAAGCTGGGTCATGCTGGGAGGCAGTGAGGGGGGCTAAGGCGTCACAAGGTAGCCGTAGGGGAACCTGCGGCTGGATCTAGTTAAAGCTGGGATAACCCCCAAAATTTCAAACTTTTTTGTTTTTATTCATCTTCTAAATAATGTTTGAAATAAAACAAAGGGATATTGCTGGAAGAATAGGAATATTAAACATAAAAGGGAAAAGATTGGAAACTCCAACAATTTTACCAGTAATTAATCCAAACAAGTTAACAATAGATCCAAAAGATATTAAGGATAGATATAGAATAAATGCAATTATTACAAATGCTTATATAATTTATTCTAAACCAGAAATCAGAGAAAGAATATTAGAAATTGGTATTCATAAATATTTAGACTTCAATGGGATAATAGAAACTGATTCTGGATCCTACCAAATGCTACACTATAAAAAGGATTTAGACATAGATAACAAAACGATTGTAGAATTCCAGATAGAGATAGGGAGCGATATAATAAACGTCTTGGATATACCAACGGATATCGATAAAACATACGAAGAGGCAAAAGAAGAACTTAAAATTACCCTAGAAAGGATAAGAGAGAGTATAGAAATAAGGAATAGAATTTCTAAGGATACTTGGATAAACGGTGCAATTCAGGGAGGAACATTCATAGATTTGAGGAGAGAATCAGCAATCGAAGTTAGTAAATTACCTGTAGACATCTACGCAATAGGTACTATTGTACCATACCTAATAAAGTATAGGTTCCTAGACCTCTTCAAGACAATCATTGAGCCAAGAATATTACTTCCGTTAAATAAACCTGTACACCTCTTCGGTGTAGGGCATACGCTAATACTACCGCTTTCCGTATCTATAGGATCGGATATATTTGATTCTGCATCCTACGTACTCTTTGCAGAAGATGATAGGATTATAACGAACTATGGAACCTTCAAATTGGATGAACTTGAAGATTTCTATATAGAAACTAAGAATAAATCCTATCACACATCAGAAATAAAAGAAATGGAAAAGAAGGAAAGAGTAAAAATTCTATCGGAGGCCAACCTTTATTATTTAGTTAAAGAAATATCTATCATAAAAGACGCTATAAAAAACCAATACTTAATGGATTTGGTATGCTACAAAGCCCATATGCATAGATCAGTCTATGAAGCCACCAGGTATATACTAGAAAACTATTATAATTGGTTAAAGTCATTGGATCCTATAAGGAAGAGGAGTGGAATAACCTATTATGGAGATTTACTTGAAATAAGAGTAGAAGTTAGGAGAGCACTAGAAAGGTTAAAGGAAAGGGTAGATATAAGGGATATGGAATACCTGTACGATTATGTATTTCCGTTTAATTCTCTAAAAAATGATAGAAAAATATAGAAAAAACATAAAAAGAAACATAAGAAAGACCAAGCTATTTAAAAAGGGAAATAAGATAAGAATAGCAACTTTGTTATCAAATACTAGAGACTTCTCCATAGATATAATAAAAAAAGTAAATGAAAAGCACAATCTAAATTTAAAAATAGAAACAATAGAATATAGAAACTTGGAGGAATTCTCATTTGATAATTCAGATATAATAATTGTTCCATTAGAAGGTGTCTTTCTTTCTTTCCTACTATATTCTTATACAAAAGAACCTATATTTTTGAAAATATTCAAATCCATCGATACTAACATTACTTATAACGTATCAGAGCTTTACATATCTAAATACCTTAAGAAGAACCCATCAATGTTCTCTTTAAAGTATAGAGAAATCTTAGAATTCGTTTATAGGATCATGGAAAGAAACGAAAAGTATGTAAGCTCTCTTTCAAACTTTCTATCTTATTTCAGAAAATATTATTAAGCTTTTCAGTCAAAATATATACCATGCCTGAATTTAGACTGAGGGGATATACATTAGAAGACCTTCAGAAGCTATCAATTGAAGAATTTGCTAAGAAAGTAGCTGATGCTAGATTAAGAAGAACTCTCTTCAGAAGGTTAAAGTTAGGTTTTCCCCCTCAATGGGAAAGGTTCTTTGAAAAATGTAAACTACAGAAAGAAGGAAAATACAAAAAAACTGTAAAGACACATGCTAGAGAGATACCAATTCTACCCTTTATGGTTGGATGTAAAGTTGCCGTCCACAATGGTAAGGAATTCGTAGAGTTTGAGATAAAACCTGAAATGATAGGAAAGAGGTTAGGAGATTTCTCGCATACTACGAAGAAAGTAAAACACTCCGCTCCTGGTATAGGTGCATCTAGATCTACAAAGTTCATGAAGGTTAAGTAAACTTATATATTCCCCATAGAGGCTATATCTACAATAATAGCTCCTTTTGGAATTAATGGTAATAATAGCTTAAATATGATTAGAGTTAGTGTCAGGAAGATTAAGGAATGTTTCAGCCCATACCTGTATGATCCTTTATACATTTTTCCCAAAGCTAAACCAGCAAAAAAAGATTGAATTATGGATATTAAATAAAGGTTATTTACTATTTCGCTAGAATTAATCGCAACTTTTTCTCCAGGTAATGAAAGATCCAAAAATGGTAATAGAAATATTATTAAGATTACTGAGGTAGCTAGGAAGAAGAAGAATACAATATATGAATGTAAAATGTTTTCATGTAATACACTCTCCCTCTGTTTTCTTAGCTTCTTTATATCTCTAACAGCTCTAACTGATGCCTCTAAACTTTCTACAAGTGATCCACCCGATGTATATATGTTTATAATGTTCTTTACAATTAAAGAGACTGATCTACTCTCGCTCTCCTGAGCAAACTTATTGAAAGCCTCTATAGTACCAACCCCCCAATCTATCCTTGCAGATAGGTTCCTTATTAAAGGATTTAGCGGTCCATAGTCTGCCTTTTCTAAATGATTGAGGGCTATAGGCAAGGTAAGCCCGG
The DNA here is from genome assembly GCA_003568775.1 of Candidatus Nanoclepta minutus. Lineage (GTDB taxonomy): Archaea > Nanobdellota > Nanobdellia > Nanobdellales > Nanobdellaceae > Nanoclepta > Nanoclepta minutus. The sequence continues at coordinate 10,646 of MWMI01000008.1, forward strand.
TCCTCAATAGATCTGCAAGATCCATTGCAAACCTAATAAAGTTCTCTTCCTTCTTTTCCTCATCCATCGCTCTCTTCGTTTGTAATATAAGATATGGAATTAAAGAGATAACTATAGAAGTTAATAGAGCGTTATCTAAAGATACATTTAAGTATATCTGAAAGATCAAAGAAAGGATAAAAACTAAGATAAATAATAGATCTATCTTCATGTTTCTAACTTAGAAATAAAGATTAGAAAGCCTATATTAACTATAGGTATTAGTATTAGAGTAATAACGGATAGAAACTGCGATAGTGTCATACCGAATATTTTTTCAGAAATAGTTGCCAGCATAACTGCTATGGAGATAAAAATCATAGGAACGGTTAAAATTATTCCTACATATAAATCTGAAAAAGTCTTCATAGTTTGGTTCAACTTCTCTAAATCTGATCTGTACAAGGCTAACTGCATTTCAGAATAAGTTATAAAGAAATCCTTTATACTTCTACCAGATTTTAACGTTAAAAGTAGTTCATCTAAGAATTCTGAAAACCTTTCAGATACTGTAGTATCTCTAATATGGATTAAAGTATCAGTTAAACTAACTCCAATGGATAAAAGATCTGAAATCCTCTTGAACTCTTTAGATAAATAACCATATTCCTCTATCTCTGATAATAAGAAAAAAACTTTTTCTATATCAACTCCCGTTTGAAGTAAAGATAGCATATGTATTATAGCAAAGGGAAGGTTGTTATCTATACTGTTTCTTTTCGTATTCTTAGAATACTCTAGGAATAAAAAGATTATGAATAAGGAAAGGATTATTAGAGCTAAGGGTAATACTATTGCCCAGATCTTAAATATAAAAAGGAATAAAACTATACCAACAATAACGGAAAACGTTAATATTGTAAATAATATTGATAGAAAGATC